>JAOZNS010000342.1 GCA_029933635.1 Candidatus Zixiibacteriota bacterium
TTCAAAGATCAACCTTGTCGCCTGATAACATTACAAACTCGCAACGATTAAGATTATAATACTAAGAACAGGGAGGATTTTGTTGGAGAGAGGAATTGGAAATTTGATCAGAGAGTAGGTTCTGATGGTATAAGGTGGCCTCCGACGAAGTTGGAACACCCAGAGACTGGCGAACCACTTTGGCTGATTAGAGATGTAGCAGAGATTCTTGGCAAGAGTGAACGAACTTTGAGAAGGTGGGAGGCAAAGGAAGGCTTTCCTAAAGCTCTGAGATGGTCCGAGGTCTACGGAAAACTAAAACGACCCTCCCACAATATCCGGCTTTACACTAGAAAAAATGTTGAAGAAATAAAGCGTTACTTTGGGGCTCAGGGCCTTAGACGGTATCAGGTGGCGGAAGAGATGGCCAAGTGTTACCACATAAATGTTGGTTCAGCAGCTAAGTGGTTGGAAAGGAATGATTCAAAGATAAAGCCCCGACGGATTAACGGGAAGGTGAGGTATTTTGAAGAGCAATTGAAAAGGATAAAAGAGCTGCGCGAATAGGAGAATCTCTGAAAAAAAGAGTGTAGTTAAACTAAACCCTGAAAATTTTTCAGGGTTTTTTTGTTTTTTGTTCGGATATGTCCGATTTGTGTCTACACAATACATTAGTAGAGGGCGTTAGGCCAATGTTTTTTGCCCTTATCATAGTCATTAGTCAAACAAATAAACACAGGGGATCTCTATGTCAAGAATCTATCGAATCGGGGATGCTGCCAGGAAAGTTGGCCTTCATCCCCAGACAATAAGGCGCTACGAAAAGATGGGGGTACTTGTGCCCTTGCGGGATAGCAGCGGACAAAGGATATTTGATGACCAGTTGTCAGGGGGAAAGGATGGCAAAGATAACGATGGCTCCAAGAATTAAGAACTCATCTGATATAGTAGGGTTGGTAAGAAGCTATGGGATTGACCTGAAAAAGGTTGGGAATCTCTATTGGGGCCTTTGCCCCTTTCATCCAGACAGACATCCGTCGTTTACCGTTTATCCCGAGACCGATTCCTTTTTTTGCTTCGGGTGCGGGAAGGGGGGAGATAAGATTGAATTTATCAAGCTCATGGAGAACTGCAATTTCAAAGAGGCCCAAAAGAGGTTGGGGTTGAACGATGGGACTATAATAATAAGACATCAACTCTCACTAAAGCCGAGGCCAAGCACCCTCCGAGAGGAGTTGGAGGCAATGGAGAGGGTGTTGGAGCGAATCCTTGTCCGGAGTTTGATAAAACTTGATAAGCAACTGGCAAACGGGCAGATCACTCTTTGCGAATATTATACCCAGCGAGCTATAGCGGAGGATAGGTTGGCCGAGTTTGACGCACTGCGAGCGGCAAACCACTATTATTTGAGGAATTGGGAATGAAACTGGATAAGGCGGCGGCCCAAGAGATGGGGTTAAGCAAAGAAGAATTGGAGAAAATGGGGGTTGTGATGCAGTCCCCACACCCAGAGCCCCAACAACCCATTACATTGCTGGAGGATATAGAGAAAGCAGTTAAAGAAACGGTTGGTTTTAGATTCCACAAATATTGTCCGAGTGCTTTATCGTACCACCATCCTCCGCAAAAACTGAACTCATTCGGGCACTTGACGGAATACCTGATATCCATCCCTTATCTGATTTAACTACCTAATACAACCAGACGGTTTCTGGAGGATTTAACCGCTTTTAAGCTTGTGGACAGAGAACCACAAGGACAAGGTAAGGCTGAGACCCTACCACTAAAGTCTGTAAGAGAGATAGTGGACTTCGAGAACCGAATTATATATGTGTCTGACTCGAAAAATGAGGAGCAGCGGCAGATCCCGATGAATAATTGGTACTGGGAAGGCAGATGGTAACCAGGGTGGGGGGGGCGGGGGTCCAAGGGA
>JAOZNS010000126.1 GCA_029933635.1 Candidatus Zixiibacteriota bacterium
ATCCAAAGCATCCTGTCGATCAGACCTTATGACCGAGCACCATCATTGACTTTCCCTTCCTCCCAAGCAATTTATAGCCATCCTCCCTCTTTTAACTCAAAAAGCTCGGCCACAGCCCTCAATTCAAAGATTACCAAAGGCAATGACTTTTTGTCTCTATGTGTTCGATACAAAGATTGAATATCTTTTGATCCACATCTTGAGGTCGATCGCATCAAGCAAGTGACAAACATACCTAAGGATAATCCAACCGGTCATCCTGTTTAGCTTTTCTTGATCAATATGTATCTCTCTAAGCCGATAATAAATTAAGGTCTGTTTTCCCGCAGTGCCACATCGGATGGGAGATGGATGGAGAGTATTCGGATGGCTAAAGTTATCCCATTTGGAAAAAAGCATTCCTTGTTTGTAGCTGAGAGCGTTTTATTTCTGGCTTTTTTGGGCCTTCTCCTGTGGATTGATCTCTCTTTCTACAATAAGCTCATATTCCTGTCCTTGCTCCTCCTCACAATGGGGCTGATGTTAGGTTTTCTTCAGATTAGACGAAGGTATCAAATCTTAATCAAGAACCAAAGGCAAAATATTCAAAAGTTGGATGAATTATCAGGGTTAGCCTTAGAATTTTCAAAAATTTCGTTCATTCGGAATAAAGCTTCCGCTGGATCCGTGGGACCTGAACTCGCCTCCATGCTCGCTCACCTGTTTGAAGAATATTTCCAATCGGATAAGTTTATCCTCTTTGTGAAAAAAAGAAAAGTATATCAAGCACTAATCGCCCACAACATAACTTTGCCCCAACGCAACAAGATTAGCATTAAAGCCAACAGCCAATTCATTTCGCTTTTGAGATCAACCGAGGGATTACAGGATATAGACCTTGTTCAATCGCTCAAGGTGCCATCCTCTTTTCGATCTCTACGAAAACAGCACGGGCTTAACCATCTCATCCCTCTTTCCACTCGATCAGATCTGTTGGGATTTGTAATCTTCTCTGGTGGTGTAGCTCATAAGGAGGATGATGAAGAAATCGGATCAAAAACCGAGAAAGCATCTTCTGCCGAAACGTTGTGGTATGTCAAGCAGGACTGGGAACGAAGGCTGGCTCTTTTTGTGTTGAATCAAATTGCTCAACACTTGGAGAAAGAAGAACTGGAGGGTAAGCTTAAGGAGCTGGAAAACAAGTTTAACACGGAAACTAAGCAAATTAAAGTCGAATTATCCGCTCTGAGTAAAGACCTTAAGAGAAAGGTATTCGATCTGAATGCCATCTCGGGATTGGTGAAGAACCTTTACTCGGTGTTGGATGAGGAAGGGTTGTTTTCCACCTTAGCCCGAATGCTACAGGACCATCTTGGAGCAAAATCGATTTTTTTGATGTTGCCCAAAAAAGAAACTCAAGAGCTGATGGGGAGGTATTTTTACGGCGCTCATACCCCCGATATCTTTGGAGAGGAAACCAGATATGACTTGAAGATCGAAAGGGACACAGCCCTTTATAATTGGATCAAAAATGAGAAACATATTTGGCCTCTTTATCAGATGGAAAGGATATCCCGGGAGGAGAAGCTTCTTCAGGCTTTATTAAACTCGGGCTTTCAAATCGGCGCTAAGCTTTCATTCGATCGAAATAGCTTCGGGGTTATCTTTCTGGGTGAAAAGACGGATGGTGCCAAATACCGGCAGATAGATCTGGATATCTTAACCATTCTGGTTCACATGACCGTCATAGCCTATAAGAACATCCAGCACTTTAAATGCATCGAAGAACTTTCTTACACCGACAGCATCACCGGGCTTTACAACTACCGATATTTTTATAAGCGACTGACCGAGGAGGTATTCCGAGCCAAAAGGTTTGGCAGGAAATTAGCTTTGGTCATCTTCGACATCGATGACTTCAAGATCTATAACGACACCTATGGACATCAGGCGGGAGATCAATTGCTCAAACAATTGGGAGAGCTTCTCTCTCGCACGGTGAGATCCATCGATGTGGTCTCTCGATATGGAGGGGAGGAGTTCTGCGTGATCATGCCGGAATCCGATCAGGAGGAATGCTTGAAGTTTGCAGAAAGGCTACGCAAAAACATCATGAATTTCCCCTTCAAGGATGAATATCAGAAGCAGGAGCATAACATCACAGTAAGCTTAGGCGGAGCGATATATCCGTATGATGCCCGCTCGGTGGATCGACTCATCTATTGCGCGGATATGGCTCTTTTGAAAGCCAAAAGCACGGGTAAGAACAGATCGGTGATGTATCAAGAAAAATTGATTTCGGTAAGCCAGTGAATTTGAGAAGATTTTTTTGTCCTCTCAGGAACTTCTCCTCACAGTGCGTGAGATCTGGAAGACCTAACGCAATAAAAAATCAAACGAATCCAGAAATGCTATTTCAATAATAACATCTTTCTTACCTGATCATCCTTTCCATCCCAATGAACTCTATGAACACCAGCCTGCTTTTTTTCATTTACCAGAGTCTTCACCTTCTGCCCCAGGATAATGACCAGTGTTACCATTCTGGGTCCTTCAGGCAAAGTATATTCGATAACCGTCTCAGGGTTGAACGGATTTGGATAATTCTGGGATATGCTGAGCTCTTTGGGTAGTTCACCATCATCCGCCATCTCCTCCTGAATTCCGGTCAGCGGAATGACTTTGTCACAGACCATGATCCCACCGGGAGTAGGCAAGGTTTCAAGATACTGAAGATCTTGATCGGCCCAGTCCACGGTCGATAACCACTCATTTACCCACTCAAGCTTTACCCCGCCTGGAGGCCAAACATACATTTCCACGTAAGCCGTCGGCACAGCATAATCCGGTCCCCAGTCTCGGCCTTCACACATTTTGTATCTGTAATGAGGAACGAAATGGTAGAAATATTGCAGGTCGTAGGATATCCAGCCTTCGTCCCCATAGTATACCTCAATCCAGGCGTGATACCCTTGAGACCAACCACAGTTAAGTGAGTCCCCACTCGCTTTCGGCACCCAAAAATCGCTGGCGATGGTTTCCGCCAGTACCATTTTCGCCGGGATGCCTACACTTCTCAGAAGAGCTATCGGAACTCTGGCATAACCCAAGCATCTCGCCCTGTGCTGTGGATCTTGGATTATGGATAATGCGTCTTCAGGAAGATCAGGACCATGGTTGTATTGGACATCGTCCGCCACCCAGTTCATGATCTTCACCACAGCTTCTGGCTCACGATCAGAGCCGCTTACAAGATTTTGAGCAAGGTCACTAATGGTTGGATCATTCGATTGAATGTCGGGTGTTGCCTCCAGATATTTTGATACATCTGGGGTGAAACTTATCAAAATAGGGAACTGAGTGGAGTCGCGGAGACCATCAAGGCCCACATATACACCAATGTCCCCGCCCCAGTGCACAGTGTATTTTCCCAACGGCAGATGTCCGCTGCTCGGATCGCCCCACAAAGACACTCTCCCCGGATTGCCTTCGCTGTCTGTGGAATCGTAGTAAAGTGTTATCGGGTAACTATAGGACAAGCTTGCATTGCACGTTTGGTACATGGGCGGATCGTCATAATCTGGATAATATACGGTAAAAATCTTCAGTGATGCGACCCCGCCGCCCGTGTCCGTTATGGCGAATCCAGACCTATCATTCAGATTCATGGAGGCAGCCATTTCGCCACCAATAACGTTGCCATAGCCAACGCTCACCTCGACTTTAAGCGCTGCCATACTCATCATGACGGTAAGAATAAAAAGGCTCTCTTCATAGCCATTACCCTCCTTGGATTTTTTCACAAATCAGTCTTGTTGTGGGAAAACACCCCCGATTGAAAGAAAGTCGACCAACGAATAACCTTCTGATGGGGACCTCCTGGCAAGGATAGCAACACGGCGTTGTTCCATTTTGCTGCGGGTCGAATAAGAGATATGAATGCTGAAGTTACCCTCCTCGTCGGTCTCCAGCACATTTGTCTCCACAGAATCCCTGTCGATACGGAAGGGGAGGCCTTTGTCTTCGTAGAAGTCATACTTAAGGAATCTCACATTACATTTCCCGTTGATCTTCTGACAATTATGGAACGGAGAATGGCTTTCGAGCCCCATAGGATTTCCGCCAGCCTGAAATAAGCCCCACTCTATCGAATATTCGCAAAGATAAATGATGCAATATGTACGTTTCACGTCAGCTGCTTCAGCCAGCGCAAGAGCCAGAGTCAGATTAGTCGTATCTCGGAGTTCATTTTGAACTTCTTCATTTTGATTCAGTTGATTAAGCACCTTCTCTGTCGACTTCCCTTTTAGGATGACAGAGCTTCCAGCCAGGTAAGAGACAATCTTGTCTAATCTCTCTTCGACCTGCTTCGGCGTTAAACCAGCTGACTCCTCATCGAAGAGCATCTGCATTTCGTATCGTATGGCACCTGATATTCTTGGATTAACCTCCAGCACGCTTTTTGTGCTTTCTGTCCGTTTTTTCTTCAGCTTGTCAACTATCAGTTGCTCGGTTTCCGAAAATTCGTCGAGCTCAAGTCTTTGCTCACTAACCGGTTCAGGTTCTTTAGTCCCCTCTGTCGGCTTTTCAGACATAGAATCCTCGCGCACAATAAGTGGACGGGTCCCGTTCACTGCGTGCGTCATAGTAAGCACCAGAAACACGGACACAGCAAGAAGAAGCCTTTTGGAAATTGCCATCTTTTCCATCTCCTAATAGCAAATGGTTTATCTGACCCATAAAATACTGTCTTATGCACCCAGGCTATGTTTTCTAAAAGCTTATCTCGATGCCCTTTTTAATATAAGAAGCATACCCCCCTTGTCAGGCAGAATTTTCCTCTGTTGGAGTATATTTTTATGCATCAGCAACTATCTTGAGCAAGCTTCACATTTTTGCAATTTTGGGTTTTCTCCATTTCAGTTGAAGGAATTTTTTGTAAGAGAAAGAAGGTTAAAAACTTATTGGATCTGGTATCTTTGAGACCTCACCCTCTGTTTCCCCCTCTCCACTTTGTGGAGAGAGGGATTTAAGGGGGAGAGGTTAAGAAACTTTTTGTATTTTATTTACATCACGTTTTTACTTACCTAATTAGGAGAAGAGCCGCAATTTTTGGTTGTAATTTCCGTTTTTTTGCTTAAATTTTCTGTGTTGAGGTTCGACTTTTTGAAAACCAAGCCGGGGAAACAAAGATGCGGACCATCATCGCTACCTTGCGACCCCAACAATGGGTCAAGAATTTTGTTCTCTTTGCCGGATTGATTTTCTCTCAAAACTTAGTTCAGCTCGATTTGGTTTTGAAAACCATAGCAGGCTTTGCTCTTTTCTGTCTCCTCTCCTCCAGCGTTTACATTCTTAATGACATAATAGATGTGGAAAGCGACAGAAAGCATCCCTTAAAATCCTCCCGTCCCATTGCCAAAGGGGAGATCAAGATCTTGACCGCTGTGGTTCTCTTTGTGCTCCTTGGCTTTTTCTCCTTAGGTTTTTCTGCCTGGTTGAGCCCAATGTTTGCTCTTATCTTAGCCGGCTACTCCATCCTGAATTTGTTTTATTCTTTATATCTTAAGCAGGTGGTGATAATAGATGTGATGTGTGTGGCTTTGGGTTTCGTTATTCGCGCGGTAGCAGGGGCGGTGTTGATCGGTGTGGAGATCTCTGCTTGGCTGGTGGTTTGCACCATACTTTTGGCTCTGTTTTTAGGCTTCGGGAAAAGAAGACATGAGCTTGTGCTTCTGGAAGCTCATGCCCAAAACCACAGAAAAGCACTATCAGAATACAGTCCCTATTTTCTTGACCAGATGATTTCGGTGGTGACCGCCTCCACCGTGGTGGCTTACGCTTTCTACACCCTCTCACCTGAGGTGGAACTGAAATTGGGCACCCGGCATATGGATTTAACCATTCCTTTCGTATTATATGGAGTGTTCAGGTATCTTTATCTCATTCATCGGAAGGAAGGAGGTGGAAGTCCCACCCGAATGCTTTTAAACGACAAACCCATTCTGATAAATATCCTGCTCTGGCTTCTGACAGTGATTCTGATCGTTTACATATTTTGAAATGTGAGAAAAATCAGGCAATCTTCACCTTTGAGACAATCAGTTGGTGTCCGGATAATTAACCGGTAAGGAGAGCTTGTGAACAAACCGAAAGTGGCTGTGGTAAAGACTTCACCCCAAACCGTGCTGGACGACTACCGCAACATTTTAAGGTTAGCTGAGGTGGAGGATTTTCTGCCCAAGGATAAGGTTACCATTCTGAAGGACAACATCTCTTGGCATTATCCCTTTCCCGGAGCCAACACCACTCCCTGGCAGTTGGAGGGAACCATCCTCGGGCTGAAGGAGCTTGGTTTTGGTAAACTGGTGGCGGTGGAAAACGATACCGTGGTTACTGATACGTTTAAGGGAGACCGACTGAACAGATATGATGGGATTTTCAAAAAGTATAACATCGAGGTGAAGTTCAATTTCTCTGATGATTTCAAATGGATCAAATATGAACCAAAGGGTGAACTTCTGGCATTACCCAAAGTTTATAAGAAGGGAATTTATCTTCCGGAGTTTTTCTTTGATAAAAATATCGTTCACCTTCCCACCCTGAAATGTCATATCTACACCACCACCACCGGAGCGATGAAGAATGCCTTTGGAGGGCTATTGAACACTAAAAGGCACTACACCCATACCTGGATTCATGAAACCCTGGTTGATCTTTTAACCATTCAGAAAGAAATTCACTCTGGCATATTTGCGGTTATGGATGGGACCACTGCAGGAAATGGACCAGGTCCCCGCACCATGAAGCCGGTGATTAAAGACTACATCCTGGCTTCTGGCGATTCGGTAGCCATAGATGCGGTGTCGGCAAAGATGATGGGATTTGATCCCATGAGCATAGAATATATCCGACTGGCTCACGAAAGAGGTCTGGGAAAAGGAAGAATGGAGGAGATCGAAGTCCGGGGAGAGGATATCTCCGGGGTGAACTTTGGCTTTACGGTGGGTGATAATTTAGCCAGCAGGGTGGGAGATATTTTGTGGTTCTCTCCCTTGAGGATCTTTCAAAGGCTATTTTTCCGCACTCCTTTGGTATATCTCTTCGTTTTCGGTTCCGCCTTTTATCATGACCGCTTTTGGTGGCCTGTCAAGGGAAAGAAAATCTTTAAAGAGTGGGCTGAGACCAAGTGGGGGAAACTGTTCCAATCGTATTTGTAGGTCAAGCATCCCGTAGGGTGCTTGCCACAAAGAATTGTCAACCACTCCCTGATAAATCAGGTAGATGGTTGACCTACTTTCTTCATTTAGAAAATAGTCGGTGAATTTATATTTCTTCTTCATTAGTTTTGCACATAACGATAGGCTTAACTGGCGCTGCCACGCTGGAAAACCGCCGAAGGACTATGCCACGCGCCGCGTGGCAGCGTCCGTGTTGAAGCCATTGTTAGGCAATTACACTTTGTAAAAATCTACCTATCCCCCAATAATCAACCTGTCTTAATTACTATCAAAC
>JAOZNS010000343.1 GCA_029933635.1 Candidatus Zixiibacteriota bacterium
GCTTCTATGGTCAGACTCAGTTTGGCACCTCTGGCGCCACTCTGCACATGGAGCGTTTCCTGGGGTGCATGGGAGAGGTGTTCGGCTATCCTGTCGGAGGCGACATACACTTCCGCTGCACTTATGAATTAAGATTTACCGAACAGGGTTCCCAGGCATATAGCTTCTTTGACGACGTCACCCCGGTGTGGGTGCCTTTTGAGGTGTGGAACACCTCCACCGATCAGCAGGTCTTGGCGGAGGTATATGACTGGGCACAGAATGGAGTATGGGACTCAGATCACGGGGATTATCTGGACATTGTAAATGTTCCTTATGATGGACAGCCTCATCCGGAAGCCTTCCCCTACTATCATGCCTGGTTTTTTGCCTTTGCCCCTACCGACACCGAATATGCGACGGGAGATGTCTATCAGATCAAAGGAGCAAGACTGAACAACCCGGACGATGAATTTGTTTTCAACGCAGGAGGAATTGATGCTAATACGGCAAAAGATGAGCTTTCTGAGATCAAAGTCGTGCCCAACCCATATATAGCTCATGCTTTGTGGGAAACCACAGAAGGAATTAGAAAGATCCAGTTTACTCATCTTCCGGATGTATGCACCATCCGAATTTATACCTTGGCGGGTGATATGGTGCAGGTAATCCAGCACAACAACGGAACCGGAACCGAAGACTGGAACCTGCTCAACAAGAATCAGCAGGGTATCGTGCCGGGTGTCTATTTCTATCACGTGGACTCAGAGTACGGAGAGAAATTAGGGAAATTCGCGGTGATAAAATAGACCAAAAGAACGGTCAACGGATGGAACGGATTGAACGGATGAGTTGAACGTCAAGAAGAGAGCTGGAAAAAGATAATGTTCTGGAATGTTCGCCTTTAGGCGAACCAAAAAGAGTCAAGGGTCAAGAAAAACATCAAGCGCGTAGCCAAGTCTTCATGGCTTGGCAAAACTAAAGAAATAACGAACACACCTATCACTTTGGAGAGTTAACTAAAAAAATCCCGCAAAAGAAGGGGGAAAAGATGAAAATGAAGTTAGCTGGTCTACTTAGCATTTTGTTAGTTTTGAGTCTGGCAAGCACCGTTTATTCCGGTGAATTTTCAAGGGTGGGCACGGTTGGAGCGCAGTTTCTCAAAATCGGCATGGGAGCCAGATACGTGGCTATGGGAGAAGCATCAGTTGCCTGCGTCAATGATGCCTATGCCATGTATTGGAATCCCGCCGCCCTGACAGAAATCTCCTCCTCCAACTTATCATTTACCAACGTGGATTGGATTTTAGATGTTCAACTCAATCACGCCAGCTTCGGGAAATCTTTAGATGAGTACAGTGCGCTGGGGATCAGTCTCACCACCCTAACCATGGGGGATATGGAGATAACCACGGTAGAGGAACCAGAAGGAACTGGAGAGACTTTTACCGCCTCATCCTATGCTTTGTGCGTAGGATATGCTCGAAAATTTACCGACAGATTTTCCGCAGGGGTAAGCGGAAAATATATCTGGGAGAGAATCTCGGAGGAAAGTGCTTCTGGATTTGCCTTCGATTTCGGCACCCTGTTTTATACCGGCTTCAAAAGCTTAAGAATCGGGATGAACATTTCTAATTTAGGTCCGGAGTTGAAATTGGAGGGTCCGGAGTTGGACTCCTACCACAACCCTCAGCCAACAAATCCCAACTACGATAACGTCAAAGCCAAGTTGTCTGTGGATCCTTATGATCTGCCTTTAACTTTTCGATTTGGGATGGCTTACGATTTTGTTGATTCACCGGAATCAAAATTTACCGTCACCATGGAGGCAAAGCATCCCAACGATAATATCCAGCAGGCCAGCTTCGGCGGAGAGTATCTGTGGAAGAAGACTTTCTCTTTGAGCGCTGGATACAAGCTACATT
>JAOZNS010000127.1:0-6704 GCA_029933635.1 Candidatus Zixiibacteriota bacterium
ACAAAAACTAAAAATTATTATAATATTTTGCAGAAAAGAAGGCAACTTTTTTCGACCATCCTTCAAAGGAAAAATCTCTCCTCCAGCCTACGGACCACAACAGCGAGGAATAGCACCTCCCCTGTAGAGATAACTTATCAGAAATACTATATCTCCTAAATCGACCGTCTGGTCACAGTTGACGTCCCCGATTGAGGCTGGCTCAGGAGGAGCCCCTTCCCTGAAGATGTAATTAATCAGAAGCACTACATCTCCAACTTCAATTGATCCGTCCTTGTTAACATCCCCCCGATAGTCCAGAAGATCCACCAAGATGGCATATTCCGCCACGGTATATATGGGATAGCCTGGCAGATAGGCTTGTGTGGAGGAGTCAAACTCGTCAGGGACGTTCTGCTGGTAAAAGACTTCCATGAAATGGTTTAGATCCGAGTTGACCGGATAATCGGGAATCCACCAATTTCCTGCAGAGACGGGGCAGTCCAAGTCTACCGGATAGAGGTCGTGAGAAACATTTCCTGCATCATTGTGAATGACGGAGTCGGTATGCGGTATGCTGTCATGAGGAATATATGAGCCAGAAAGCACTCTGCCCGGGGCTCCTGTTTCGGCATTGTCAAAGAATGGATCCGAAAAAGCGATCATTTGCTGTAACGAATTCACACCGGCAACCGTGACATAATGTCCTCCCACCCGCCACCACCTGATATCCTCGGGATACCAGAACCCCAAAAGCAAAACTACATTTTCTCGTTTTTCCACCAGCGATTCCACAAGACTGAATGTGGGCGTTGACCATAGCTTCATACATAAGCTATCGCCAAGACTGCTTCCGTCGGAGAAGGTCTCCGAGGAAAACCATTCATCCATGGCGCCTTCGATGTCTTCAATTCTGGTTCCCACATGAGAGCTATCAGTTCGTTGCCCGTCGGTGTCCATCTGCCAGGCAAGTCTTTCCACCAGCTCTCCCCAGCTCTCCATGCCTCCTGGAGTTTGAGGACCGGGGATGAAGGGTTGGGGGGTGGACGGAGGGGGCCCCACCCCGCTCCAAGGCGTGGCAGAGTGATCCACATTCCACAGGTCATGATCATCCCAATTCTCATACGGGGAAAGGTTATCCAGGTAATCCCTCACGAGAGGGAATTGATCCTGCCCGTCTCCCATGGTTCCAGGTGGAAGATTAAACTTTGAGTCCAGCCACCAGAAACAATTTGCAAAAGCCACCGGACCACAAAAGGTGAACTGTTGACTCTGGGGATTGATCCAGCCGTCCTGCTTCTGGTCGAAATCCGGCATTCCACTGGGAGCATAGTCAGGGTAAGGTAATTCCCAGAACATCTCCTCTTCATGCGAACAGATCATAACCGCATATTCAACCTCAACAAAAAAGGTTGTCCCTGCAGGCGCCGGTTGGTAATAAGACAAAAACTCCGAGGGGAAATTCTTGCCGGTATACTCTCGTGGCAGGTCGGGATCTGTCTCCAGATAATCTCTTAGCCTCCAGTTTGGATTTCCCGGACTGGGAGACTGCAGGCTGGACTGATAAATATCGTGAGAGACATAAAGGGGGTCGTTATGAAGGGTGTCCTCATGCGGAGGCGGAGGGTGATCAGGAGGTCTCACCCTGCCAGGCCAACCATATTCAGCCGCATCTTTTGCCGGATCACTTATGGCGATCTTAAGCGATTGTGATTTTATTCCAGCCATGGTAACGAAATGTCCTCCCTCCCTCCACCAGTTGCCGCCGTCCCACCACCAGAAGCCCAAAAGGAGAACCATGGTCTGGCTGTTAGCGAGAGACTCTGCCATTTCATAAAAATCCGGTGCGGACCAAATGCTAGAATAAAGTTCAGGCACGGCAAAATCATTTAAGAAGGCATCAATTCCAGAGTGCATGTTATGAACTTCGGTCCCACCGGAGTCGGTCTGAAAATAGCCAGCTAAGGTATCTATTAATTGGGTTATGCTAAAACCTAAGAAGGAGTTGGTTCCGAACCACTCCAGACAGTTTCCTACTGAGACCGGACCACAACGTCCAATCCAATCATCCTGATTCTCATCCACATCCGGTGCTCCACTGGGGGCGTCTTCGGTTTCGCCCAGCCATTCCCATCCGGTATCACAGGCAAACGAATATGTTTCTCCCTTCAACCTCAACATCAACCAACCCGGATCAGGGTTGTTCCAGAATTGATTCCATTCCTGCCAGGGAGGAGATGTGGAAGTATGCCAGATCCATTGATAACAGGTATCAACTAAATCTTGCTGAGCATCGGCGATCAGCCCCGGTATGCTCCCCTGTTCTCCAGAAGCATACTCCACGATGAAGAAGGAGGGTTCGTCCAGACAGACCTTATCAAAAAAACTCACCACAGCCCAGTCTGGATAGAAATCGGTGAGATTGTAAATTGATGAGGACCATAGCTCCGTTTGTGGACCTTGACACAGCTCAGATCCCGCACTCCATACACTAAATCTTACCTGGGTGGAATCCACTCCGGCGTGATCGTATAGCAGAAGTTCGACATCGGTTATTTGAAAGGGGAAGGGATGAGGAACGCCACACTCATAGGGATCAAAGTATATGGCGTTTTTATCTCCTGCATTCCAGTTAGGAAAATAAGTTAAAGCCGAGTCGTTATCATACTGAAGCAGACAGAACATCTTTGAGTCGGCTTTCAGTCGAGATTGATGGGGAATCTGGGGTGCTCCGCCAATTTTTTGTGCATCAAAACCTTCTGTGGGTCTTCCCACATCTTTTGAGTATTGCTTTTTGCTTATCGTTTGGTTTGAAGAATTGCCCACCATAAATAAAATCAAAATGGAGGCTAAAATCACCTTAGGACAAAGCGATGCTATCCTCATCTTTTCTCTCCTTCCTACTACTATATCGGCGATCAGAGCCAGAACTCAATTTTGCCTATTTTAAGGTAATCACAGAGAGGAACGAAATGTTGTCAATTAAATGGGAGATTCTAAAATTGAATAACAACCTCTTCCCTGGACCCTAACAAAAAGTTGATGTAAGGCTTCCTTAAAAATTATTTTTTGCCTGGGCTGATTATGCCTTAGAAAGACTCCAAAAAGGCAGGAGACTCCTCCCCGCGATTGCAAGAGATGTCGGTTTTCCCAGAGGGAATACTCTTCTTCGACCAATTTCTTTAAGTCTTCTAAATATCAAAGGTTTAATGTGAAGGTTGTCTTTTTGCCAATCTTCTCATGCTCAGGATTGGCATAAAAAGGATTTCTTTTGACCACCTGTTTGTAACATAACCAAAAATGTTATTTTGTCAAGTTCATTTGAATCCTGCGGAAAGCCATTTCATCATCTGAGAAAAGCAGAACTTAGATGACTCCCTCCTCAGAAAGTGTTCTCCTCATCCTTTCTACATGGGTGGCAGACCAGAAGATTCTGTCACATCCAGGACACCGCATGAAATTATTCTGGGTTTGATACACATAAGGATATAATCTATCCTTGATTTTTTCTTTCTCCACCTTCTCTAAGGGTTGATTACAGACCAAACAGCGGGAAAAAAGCTGACTTTTGTCTGTCTTTAACTTAAAGTGTTGGACCACCTGGTTTAGTTGTTCCAAAGGCTGGTCACTTTCGATACGAAGTAGTCTTTCACCTAACTTTAGCTTGAAGCGGGACAGATGGGTATCTCTACTCAAAACCACCCGGTTCTCTTTCAATGCTTTGGAGATCAGTTCACCATCCTCGATGGGATCAAAGAAAAGGGTATCGTATCCAAGCGTTCTGAGCCATTTGGCTAATTTCCCTAAGTTATCATCGCAGATAAACTTCATCTTGGGCTATCACACGTTGGGGAGCTGACCTACGGGTGATAATATTCTGTCACATACCCATGGGGAGGAAATTTATCCTCTCCCGAAATATGGAAATCGTAGGGACAGCCTCATTTGTCATTTGACTCAAATGAGAGTCAACTGACCCTGTGGCTGTCCGTTTTAAGGATTTGGACAGGGACAAGCCCTGTCCCTGCGCTCCTTCATTTCTTAAAAGTGGATCGAACAAAAACAACTTCTGTTTTTCCAGACTCATTCACACTTGGAGGTTGGAGCTTTAGCTTACCTCCTAAATTTTAAATTGCATCTGGTAAAGCCTTTTGTATAATCCTCCCTGTTTCATCAAGCTTTCGTGATCTCCTATCTGGACGATTTTGCCATGATCTAAGACCACGATTTTATCTACATTCTGAATGGTGGACAATCTATGGGCTATGACAAACACGGTGCGTCCTTCCATCAAGCGGTCGATGGCTTCCTGAACCAAAGCTTCCGATTCAGAGTCCAGAGAGGAGGTGGCTTCATCGAATATAAGTATGGGTGGATTCTTGAATAGTGCACGGGCAATGGCCAACCTCTGTTTTTCTCCTCCGGAGAGCTTAACTCCCCGATCGCCGATCATGGTGTGGTATCCCTGAGGCATAGCCATAATGAAATCGTGGGCATTGGCGGCCCGAGCGGCATCATGGACTCGATCCTCGGAGGCGTCCTTTTGCCCGTAAGCTATGTTATTCCATACCGTGTCGTTGAAAAGAATGGTCTCCTGGGTCACTATCCCCATGAGATTTCGCAAAGATCCCAAATTGATCCTTCTAAGATCGATCCCATCAATCTTTATCTGGCCTCTGGTAGGATCATAGAATCGAGGGAGTAAATCCATCAGGGTAGATTTGCCTGCTCCCGAAGGACCCACCAAAGCCACAGCCTCTCCAGCTTTGACCTCAAAGCTTATATCAGAGAGAACCTCCTTGTTGCCGTCATAGCTAAAACAGACATCCTTGAAGGTGACATTTTTTTGCAAGGATTGTTTTTTGACCGCATCAGGATAGCTTTTTATCTTTGACTGGGTGTCCAGGACCTCGAAGATTCTCTTAGCCGCAGCCAAACCCTGTTGAATATCGACGTTTAAATGGCTGATTGTCCGTAGCGGCTGCATCAGGGAGAGCATGGCGAAAAGGAAGAGGAAGAATCTGCTCGGATCAAGTTGACCTGAAAGAATCTCTCTGCCGGCAAACCACAGGAGCAAAACCGCGGCAAAAACTCCCAGAACTTCGGTTAGCGGTGGAGCCAGAGAGCCAATGCGGGTCAACTTCACCATGGTCTTGAAGTAGTCTTTGGTGGCTTGCATGAACTTTTTGATCTCGAATTTCTCCATAACAAAGGCTTTAACCACCCGTATGCCGGAGATGGTTTCCTGCAATACCGAGGTCATGGCTCCCATCTTCTCTTGGGTGACGACGCTGGATTTTTTCACCTTCTGTCCAAACTTTCCAATGATCAAAAGGGCAAAGGGAAAGAGGGATAAAGCTATGAAGGCTAATTTCCAGCTGGCCCAGAACACCAAGAAAAGGTAGACCAGGAGGAGAAAACTCTGGCGTAAAGCCTGAGCGAAGCCATTTGCCACCGCTCCCTTGACCAAGGTAATATCGTTGGTGATCCGAGAGATTAAAACTCCGGTCCTCTGGCCATGAAAGTATTCCAATGGAAGAAGATGAAAGTGCTGGTATATCTTATTCCGCAGATCCATGATCACTCCTTGTTCCACCCTTACGATCAGAAAGCTCTGAGCATACCAGAACAGATTTTTCACCAAGAAGATCAGAAATACCAGAATACAGAACCGTCCTAAAGTCTCCAGATGGGTCTTTCCCACAATTGCCTGAGTGAACTTTTTCTTCAATGCCTTAGGTAACAGCACCACCAGGTTTTCTTCCTTCTGGTCTGGATTTTCACTTTGTTGGAAAGATAGTTGGGAGACCTCACCGGGCTGAGAGAAGACTATCTTGGTGAAAGGAACTATCATGGTGATGGAAAATCCGCTCATGGCAGCAAAAAGCACCATGAATATCATGGCAGGGATCAGATACCTCAAATGAGGTTTGAGATGAGCCAAAAGTCTGAAATAATCTTTCATGCCGGTTATCCTTATTTAGCTGTTGTCAATTAGAAAAGAATCTACCGACAAGCTTTTCTGCCTTTTCTCTTGATTCCCTTACATAGGATGAAGGGAATAGAGGAAAACGGGTCTAAATATTATGTTGGAACCAAAGATAGCGATTTGACCATCTCCTCAACTACGTTTTTTACCCTTTCAACTGATACGGCTTCGTTTGTCACCTCCATGACCCTGTGGATCTTACCCTGTGGTCCATATTTTATCGGGTCGGAATCTAAAAACAAAGCTAAGGTGGGCGTTCCCACCGCGACTGAAAGATGCATCGCTCCCGTATCTGGAGAGATAAAAAGGTTGCACCGCTGAATCAAGGCGGACAGGACCGGAAGGGAGAAAAGATCCGCCACTATTTGATCTTTATCTTTAGCAAAAATTTTTTGGATAATTTCTCTTTCCTCAGGACCCCAGAGGAATATCACCTTGGCGGGAAAGACAGATGTGATCCAGTCAGCCAACTTTTGAAAATTCCCTATCTCCCATCTTTTCCTTCCCCTTCCTCCAATATGCATCCCCACCAGAAGGTCATCCGCCCCCACTCCTTTTTCTTTCAGATAATCCTTCACCACAGTCTTCTTCTCCGGATCCACTTCGATTTTAAGACCATCTGATCGAAGGTCCCCAACCAGATATCGCAAAAGATCAAGGTGCATCTCTGAGGCATGTTTTCTTAAAGGTGAAGGATTTACCTCCAAGTTCAAGAAAAGATGACTTTCCGGCTTTT
>JAOZNS010000127.1:6714-7464 GCA_029933635.1 Candidatus Zixiibacteriota bacterium
CGGGCCCCGGAAAGATAGACCAAAAGGGAGTTATTCAGAGAGAAGTTATTTTCATCGCTGGCATCAAATGCTAAATCAAATCTCTGATTCCTCATTTTCTTTATGAAAGCTATCAAGGAAAAAGGATTAGAAATAAATTGCCTCTTTTTGGCTACCAGTATTTTATCTACAAGGGCTGATCTGGAGAAAAGAGAATGAAAGGTTTTGCTGGCAAGATACCAGATTTGAGCTTGAGGAAAGAGTCGCCGGAGAGCTGAAAGCAAAGGAGTGGTGAGAATTAAGTTCCCGATACGATCGTCCTGTCTCACCACAAGAATTTTATCGACCTCCTTTAGATTTAAACATTTCCGATCAAGGGGTTTATTCTTTAGAAAAAACCTCAAGAGAAACAGCAGAATCATTTTTCCTTTATGTTCAATGCTTTTAAAAAGCATAATCTGCCTTTTACGCTTTAAAATTGATATTAATGCCATCTCAAAGAAAAGTCAATGATTTTATCTACCAGTGAAAAAAGGTGGGTGGGTGCTTTAGCCCGCATGCAAAGGCTTAAGAGAAATAAGCAAAGGAGCCTTATATTTGCGATTCTTCTCCTAATTGATGGATGAAAATATGACCTGAATAAAGAGAGTCTTTTTACCTTTTCCCCTAAAGTCCCCCTCTCCACCCAGACGGGTGGAAAAGATGAGACAGGTCATTCGTTCATTTGAATCTCATTTGAGTTCCTCCGGATTCAAATGAACAAATGACCAT
>JAOZNS010000344.1 GCA_029933635.1 Candidatus Zixiibacteriota bacterium
CCCCCCTGGTGGGGAGGGCCTTCGGTTCCCAGGTGGGCGGAAGCAGAGGCAAAGAGCAGATTAGCCCGAGGGCAGCTTTACACCATGGCTGATTCCGCTCATTCTTATGATGTTCTTTTTTACCGACTAAACCTCTATTTTCCTATATCCACCAGGTATCTTGAGGGAACCGCCCTCATTCGTTGCCGTAGTGAAGAGGACAACTTGACTTCCATCACCCTCCATCTCAACGATCTCACCGTGGATTCGACCCTGGTAGATGGGGGTACTCCATACTCCTGGAGTCACGGGGGAGGTGAGCTAACCATCTCCTTCAATACCCCCTTCTCAGAGGATGACACCTTCGAAGTGCTCGTGGGCTATAGGGGTACGCCTTCCCGCGGTTACTATACAACTGGCAGTGAGGAACTTAGAACCGGCTATACGACTACCGAACCCTCCGATTCCCGCTACTGGTTTCCCTGCTGGGATGAACCCTGGGACAAGGCAGAAGAGGGGTGTGAGATAGACGCTGAAGTGCCATTGGGGTATGTGGTGGCTTCCAATGGCCTGCTTACCGGGATTGATACCACCTATTACCCCTCTGACACCACCGTCACCTACCATTGGGTGGAATCCTATCCCATAGCCACCTATCTAATGTCAGTGGCCATCGCCAGGTATAAACAGATCGTTGATTACTATGTAAGCGGGACTGGTGACTCTGTTGAAGTGAGACATTTTGTCTATGGGCCTGATTCCAGCCTTGCCGTGGTGAACTTTGGGGAGGTCCCGGATATGATGGCATTTTATGCCTCCAACTTTGGCGAATATCCCTTTGAGAAATATGGGATGGCCTGTGTGACGGACTTTTGGGGTGGGATGGAGCATCAGACTATGACTACCATATTGAGGAGTGCAGCCACAAGTGGATGGGAAGAAGGGGTGGCCCATGAACTGGCCCACCAATGGTGGGGTGATCTGGTAACCTGTTTTGGCTGGCCAGAGATCTGGATCAATGAGGGATTTGCCACCTACTCTGAGGTGATGTGGCACGAACACAAATACGGGTTTGAAGCCTTTAAAGAGAAGATAACGGATTACGGCGATGATTACCTCTATGGCCCCTATACCCATTATCCCCTCTATGATCCTCCCGCGCTTTTCAGTTGGCAGTTGGTGTATACCAAGGGTGCATGGGTTCTTCATATGCTCAGGCATATGGTTGGTGATGCTAAGTTCTCTGAGATATTACAGGCCTATGGTGAGAAGTTCAAGTATGGGAATGCCACGACGGAGGACTTTCGAGGGGTGGTGGATAGTGTGATGAATGATACCTTTCACTACTACTTCCAGCAGTGGGTTTACCAACCTCAGCATCCGCAATATAAATATAGCTGGCAGGTGCAGGAACTCGGTGGTGAGGACTACCAGTTTTACCTACAGATTCGGCAGACCCAGCAGTATGGACCTCTCTTCAGTATGCCAGTGGATTTGAAGCTGAGCTATTCTGGCGGGGATACAGCTTTCACTGTTTGGGTTGAGGCGGATAGCTTTCAGGAGATTAGCGTTCCTCTCACCCTTCCTCCAGGGAGCAGCGATTTTAATCTCGTATTTGATCCTGACAACTGGCTTTTGGATGAGCATGAGGAGGTGGTTGGGTTGGTGGCAGGAGCCAATCCATCCCCCCATCCCCAAATCTATTCCCTGGGGCAGAATTACCCTAATCCATTCAACTCCACTACCCTGATCAATTATAGCCTTCCCATAGACTGCCGGGTTAGGTTGGAGGTTTACAATGTGGCAGGTCAGAAGGTAGCAGCTTTAGTTGAGGGAAGGGAAAAAGCCGGGTATAAGGCTGTGCGGTGGGACGCAAGTTCTTTCCCCAGTGGGATCTACTTCTGTAGGCTTAGCACCGG
>JAOZNS010000128.1:0-3240 GCA_029933635.1 Candidatus Zixiibacteriota bacterium
CTTTCTTTGTTCCTCCAGGCTTTATCGTCCCGTTCGTGAAATGAGAGAAGCCCCTCACTTCTGGTATGATCAAGGTAGTCGGGGTTTCTAGCCCCACAAAAACAGTCGGATATGGAGGTCTGCCTGTGATTTTTTGTAAAATGGATTAGTTTTAAATTTCCCCCATACGATCATAATATAGCAAACATAAAAGTCTTAGTTGCCCAAGCCCTTTCTCTGTCATTCTCCTTCAGTAATTAAAGATAAAAGATTTGACAAATTCTACCCGGTTTCATACTATTTATCCGCAATGAAGCAAATCATCTACTTTTGGAGATTATCCTTGATTTTCTTTTTATATCTCCTCATACTTTATTCCTTTTATGACAAAGCCCAAGCAAATGATTATATCTGGCCCCTTGAGGGACAAAAAAGACTATCGTCCGTGTTCGGCGACCATCGACCGTTTCGATTTCATTCGGGGATCGACATTCCGACCCGGAAAAAGAAAGGACTTGAAGTGTTTGCCTGCCAATCTGGCTATGTTTATCGGATATTCACCTCCTGGTGGGGATATGGTAAAGCTGTTTATCTTAAGTTGGACGATGGTAGATTGGCAGTATACGGACATCTTCTGGACTTCTCAAAGAAAATATCTGAGCGTGTAACCGCAAGACAAATTCAGACCAAAGACTATCACACCGATTTCCTTTTGAACGAAAAAGAAATAAGGATAAAAAGGGGGGAGCTTATCGGTTATTCCGGAGAAAGTGGTTGGGGAGGACCTCACCTTCATTTCGAACTGAGAGACTCAAGCGGATGTCCCATCAATCCTTTAACCTCAGGCTTTTTCGTAAGAGATCGGCTACCTCCCGTAATGGAATATTTGGCGATAAGACCATTGAGCTTGGAGGCAAAAATTGATGGCTTCACCGAACTGGAGGCTTTGCCCTTGATTTTCGATGCTGATAAAAACATCTATCATTTACAAAAAACCCCAGTAGCTGATGGGAAAATCGGACTTGAGCTTTCGGTTTACGACAAAATGGAAAGATCTGGATTCAGATTTGGAATTTATCGGCTGGAGCTTTATCTGGATGATAGTTTAATTTTTGCCTCTCGATATGATAGAATTCGTTTTGAAAATACTCACAAAATTGAGATTGATCGCGATTTTGAACTCAGGAAAAAGCAAGGAAAGGAGTTTTACAAGCTTTACGTAGAGGAGGGGGGTGACCTTCCCATTTATGAACTCCCAGGAGGGGAAATGGAAGCTGGGGCTTTAAAATCGGGTCATCATAGGGTAGAGATTAAAGCTTTTGATGCTTCCGGGAACTTCTCCACCTTATCTTTCTCCTTAATTTTTGATCGAAGTCCTCTGATTCTTACGTGTTTACTCGAGCGAGATAACAGGAACCGTAAACTCAGAGTCCAGTTTGAGGACTCGGATGATGTGGTTCAAGAAGTCTTGGTGGAAAGAACCAGTTTGGACAGAATCGCTTGGGAAGAGATTAGACGAGAAAAGATTAACAAATCAGATGGAGAATATATCGTTAATTTGGGAGAAGGTCTTAACAAACCTGTTCTGCTGAGAACAAAGATTAAAGACACTTTTGGTTCTTTCTCCAAAGAAAGATATTTTGTTATAAATGCAGATCAAATTGAGAGACGGGAGAAGAGGGATTCTTTGACCTCAGATTTTGAATATGTTTTCCAAGATAATTTTTTCATCTTCGATTTAAGGTTCAATCAGATATTAAAAGAGGTATCCAAGCTGGCTCTTAGAGGTGGTGGATTTGAGGTCTTGCCTCTTCTCTATGAGCAAACAAAAGAGAGAAGCTATCGGGTAATCTTTCCTTTTTTCTTGAAGGATCAAAGAGAGATGACCCTTTCAATAAATTGCACAAATCTATATGGTGAATCATTCGTCCTTCAGAAAACTATCCCCATTTCTATCATTACCCAATCTGATGGAGGGTTTGGGCTCAGCCCGGATGGTCAGGCGAAAGTTGAGTTTGATCCATACGTGGTATACCGGGATATAAATATCAGCATCCAGTCAGTAAAGACAAAGTTATCATCTAAACATAAGCTGGTAGGAAATATCTATTCTTTTGAACCCTCCACGGTTCCATTCAACGGTTGGGCAAAGATCTCATTGAGATATCCACAAGGAGGATGTAACCCACACAGAGTAGGGATTTATGAGTTGATCGGAGAAAACTTCTGGAAATTTATCGACAATCAGTTAGATACTTTAAACCAGACGATAGAAGGAAAAGTAAGGTATCTTTCCACTTATGCTTTGTTGGAGGACACTTTGGCGCCCAAGATAAGTAAGGTTTCAATCTCTCCCGGAGAAAAGATCAAAGATAGAATGCCTCGGATCACTGCAAGGGTGAAGGATGATCTTTCTGGCTGGGGAAGTGAGGAGGATATTCAGATTCAAATGGATGGTGTGTGGATGATACCGGAATATGATCCGGAAAAGAAGTCTCTTTCTGCCCGTCCGGTTTTTCCTTTGACTACAGGAGAACACCTGCTAACCATCTCCGCTAAGGATAGAGCGGGAAACCAGAGCAAGATTGAAAGAAGATTTTTCGTCACGGGCAAATAAAATAGATCTATTCAAAAGTATAGTTCCTTTCAAGAGGAGAAAATTGGCAAAAACGAGGAGGAGCAGTTTGGTTAAACTCATTGCCGTGGGGAAGACAAAGGAGGGGTGGATCAAACTGGGAATAAATCACTACCAGAAGCTTTTGAAAAAATACCTGAAGTTGGAATTGATAGAGATAAGAGAGGAAAAGATCACCAAACTTGAGTGCGCTCCACACATTTTGAATGCCGAAGCTAAAAGGATTTTGAAACATATAGAAAAATCCACCCTTTGTATTGCTCTGGACATAAAGGGGGAATGTTTGGATTCTTTTGGTTTTGCACGCTTGTTTGAGGAGAACATAAATCGTGGTCACAGCCAATTTATGTTTATCTTAGGTGGAGCCTTAGGATTGTCTCAAAAGATATTGAATCTCTGTTCAATCAAACTTTCGCTTTCACCTTTGACCTTCACCCACCAAATGTCTAAGCTCATTTTGCTGGAACAAATCTATCGAGCATTTTCCATCCTCAAAGGAACCGAATATCATAAATAGAAACTTTGTAATAGGTCAACCTCATGTCCGTTTTTGATTCCGGGAAGTCGAACTATTTTCAGGACGCTTGTTTGGTCATAATTCCTGATTGCAGAAAGATACCTGAAGA
>JAOZNS010000128.1:3250-7454 GCA_029933635.1 Candidatus Zixiibacteriota bacterium
GTTTATAAAAACAACCATCGACCAGTCCTCAAATTGTCTTTCAAAGTGACGGAGGTGATATATATATATAATGAGAGCCGTCAGGTCAGGCAAAAACTTGGGGAAAAGACTGGGAAAAAGCTTAACTTAGCCCAAAAGTTTCTTCTTTCGAGCCTCAGAAAGCTTCTCCTTATCCTGTCCTAAAGGTGAGACAAAGGAAAGGAGACTTAAGACCTTCTTTCGGCCTCCCCATCCAAATTTACGGAACAGCCTGATCCCTGGCGACTCTCCTTGAATCCTCTCCGGTATATAAAAATCTTCACCACATCGGATAAAAGTTGAAAATATCTTTTTAGATTTGTCTGAAGTTGTTCATCTTATTTGAAGTTTGGTCTGCCTCTTCTTTTTTATGGAGTATCATTCCTCTCATCCAAAATGGCTGAAAAGTTTTTTTGAGTTTTTGGATTCTTTCTTGAGTCACAGTTGGATTGATTGAAACTTTAGCCTTTCGTGTTTGTCTTTTGGGTTTTTCATCATTTAATTGCAGAAAGTTATCCATAAAAGACCCCTTCTTTATTTTAACAGAATCATCTTATTAGATTTTTCGAAATCTTGAGTCGAAAGCCGATAAATATAGACCCCGCTGGAGACAGACCCCCCCTTATTGTCGGTGCCATCCCAGATGGTTGTATAGTTTCCTCTTTTTTGTTCTTGATCTACCAGAGTTCGGATCTTTTGACCTAAAAGGTTAAAGACCTCCAGCCTCACATATCCATCCTGAGGAACAAAATATTCAATCTTCGTGTAAGGATTGAAAGGGTTAGGCCGGTTCTGTTTCAAGATATAACCTGAAGGTAAGTTATCAACCCATTCCTGTTCCACATCTGCAGGGCTGACCAAGAAGTCACAGCTCATCGTATCACCTGAATTGGATATGTTTACAACAGCCACATATGTCTCCGTCTCCGCATAGCTTTTGCTGTTAGGGATGGAGCTTCCATTAAACGTTCTATTATTGGAGCTTCCCGGATAAGGATCACCTGAATAATCCACATAGCCAAAGGGAGCGGTTTGTTCCAGCTCCCATGACCCATCGGCTTGCTCTAAAGCTACCTTATAGTGACCATGGGTGGTGTATCCCGGATACCATTCGCTATCGTTTGCCACCATATCATCGATATTCTCATCCACATGCCAGATTAAAAGCCCTTGAGAGGGAAGTGCCGAATCATAACTGGTCTTCTGTCTGTTTACCACAAGGAAGTATTCATCCAGAGGTAACCCGGAGGTCCAGAGCTGATAACAGATGGGGGAACTTTCTATGGCTGGAACCTTAACGCCATCGGAGTTGGTGGTGACCACGATGGGCGTTACGTATCCCAATCTTTTCATACACCATACGTCAGGGAAGGCGGGTGAATTTCCTAAAGTGCCATTCCAGCTTCCATGAGCCATCAGGCTCCATTTTCCTATTCCATATGAGCTGTAGTCCGTATCGTAAAGATCTGGCAGTCCAAAGATATGTCCTAACTCATGGCAGAAAACTCCACAGGTCATATCATAAGGGGATAGCCAATATTCAGGCTGAATGGTATATTCCCATATCCTCACTCCATCTTTAAGATTAGAGGTTGACCAAGACCAGGTAACCCCCCACTTGTGCGACCATATGTCGTCGTCGCTCCCGGTCAATTCTGCTCCCGGACCAGCATGAACCACGATTAAAGCGTCAACGTATCCATCAGAGTCATTGTCATATTCAGAAAAATCCACCACAGGGTCGACCAAATCCGCCAGATCTTCCACCAGTTTCTGTGTATTGTTAGGATAACTTCCCAATCCCTGCTGTCCGTCAACATAGTATGCATAAGTCTGTGGAGCGGTGTTCCAAGCGATAGCGGATGGCAGATCGACCGTGACGATATCCAAGGCCCCATAGGAAACCTCTTGATAATAATGTCGCACGCACCCAAACTGATTTTCAAAGATCAGAGTATCGAAAAATGAGCCATTAACTGAAGAAGGATTATCTGAGAAATCCACCAGCAAAACCAGTACTTTATATGCTCCTACAGGTCCTGTCCCAGTAGGGTAGACATAGCTTATTGGATGCAAACTGGGCTTTTCTATTCCTCTTTCTTGCAGGAATCGAGGATTCCGAAGATGCTCAGGTAAGGTAACTTCTCCTTTCCTCATTCTATTTTCCAGGTCTGGATGAGGTGGCATGGCAAAGGATGAAAAGTTTAATGTTGTGAACAAAAGCAGGCCCAAAAACACAAGGCAGATTCTTTTTGCTTTTTTCAATTTTCCCCCTCTTTTCTTTATGCTAATTAACCTATTTGAGGTCTCTTTTTAACCCAATTTTCACCAATAACGGAACTATTTGGAATTTTTCAGGTGATGTCCCGAACCTCATCTGGTTCGGGACATCACCTGATCTTTTATCCGGAGGGTTACTTCTTGGTTCTTCGACGGGTGGTCACTCTCTTCCTCCGGGTTGTGCTCTTGCGAGTGTGTCTGGTCTTCCGCATTCGTATCACCCCCTTCTGATTTAGAATTGGAAGCCATTGGAGAAGGCTAAACTGATTCCCTTACTTTTCGTGAACCATAATCCCCTTTGAAAAGACATTCCTAAGTCCAGATGATAGGACCCCAGAGTAAAGCCTAAACCCTGGGCTAAGGTGGTTCGTTCATCTCCCCCCAAGGAGATGCCTCCACGCACATCCAACCAACTGAAAACCATATATTCTGCTCCCCCAGAAACCCTTAGCTTCTTGGTCACGCCCATTCCTTCCTTGAAGCCCTGGGCAAGATCGAAAGTTAAAAGCAATCTTTTCCCCTGATGAGCCACCCCCATACGCATCAAGGTAGGAATTCGAGTGATAAAGGAATTTATCTTTTTGGTATAAGAATGGTCAACGATCATCGAATCCGGGTCAAACTCTTCAGCCAAGAGGGAATCTATCTTAATCTGATAACCCTCCTCTTCTGTTTTTCGGTTCCACCTAGTCTGATTGATCAAATTGATGAAGGATAGGCCAAAGGTCCATTCCTTTTTGTATTCTAAAGCAAGGCCCAAGTCCACTCCATATCCTCTCCCCCCGGTGGCAGAGCGAACAAGAAAGTTGCCCTCGCCATTTACCCCGGTTTCCAAGGTGAAAAGTTCACCCTGAGCTTGTTTTACCTTTTGATAGATCAATCCCTGAACATATCTGACTGTAATTCCACATGAGAGTCGGCTATCTTTTCTTTCCCAAACTGATCTTCCATGCGAAAGACCGATATTTATGGCAGCGTAAGCTTCCCCATCCCAGCCGGAGAGAAGGATAGTGTCGTTGATCTTGTTGCCGAAAAATAAAATATAAATTGGGTCTTTGGGTATAAGAAGATCGGAGGTCCCAGTTCCTGAAATGGTGAAGGCAAAGCGACCCTCAGAGACTCCGAAAGCTAAAACGTCGCCATCTGCGGAGAGACTGAACCCCTCTTGGGGGATCGCATTCCAAATTTTTTGCTTGTCCTCCGTGGTAAGAAATTTACCATTATATCTGTTGTACTGTTGGAGATCAAAGCTGTTATTGTAAAGATTGACGCTTAATGAGAATATCATCCAGCTTCTTTGCTGGTTTTTTGTAAATCCCAGATTGGCCGGATTCCAGAATGCTGATTCTGTTCCCTTGGCTGCTGAGATATAAGCTTGAGCCATTCCCACGCCTCTTCCAGAAGATAGCCCGAACCCCAGGACCGATTGAGCAAAAAACAAAACAAAGCTTATTAACCAGATGATAGATTTGAATTTCATATGTTAGTCCTTTTTACTTTTTATATTCAATTCCAAGTAGGAGGTAACCTTTATATAGTCACCGGCAGAGGCTTTGATGGTCTGACCGTTGGTCCCTGGAAAGCTGAGAAAGCCAGCCATATAAAATGGCTTGGCTGTAAAGACTTGAAGTTCTTGGTGATTTACGCTGATCTGGGTGCAAGAGAAATTTGATTCCCTAACCTCTCCTTCGTAATTCAGCTCCCCTGCGGGAATGGTGACAGGACCGATGACCAGCTCTGGATTGAAAAAAAGATCATTCTGATTTGAAGAGAAAAAGATTTTTGCCTCCCCCTTCAGAGGGAGATGATTTTTCGTTTTCAAGACGAGCTTGGCGGAATTTATCTGATCCTGCAAAAGCTCCTTTAAATCATCATCCACCTCGTCTGAATCCTTTTCTATCTCCAA
>JAOZNS010000129.1 GCA_029933635.1 Candidatus Zixiibacteriota bacterium
CTTCCTTTTCAAAGAAGGGATTTGTCTCCACCATCCTGGTGTTATCCATCACCGTGCGGATATAGGAGATGGCGAACAAAGGCTCGATTCCAGAGGAACAGCCAGCAATTATGCTGATGGTTCCTGCCGGCGCTATGGTGGTGACGGTGGAGTTGCGTATGGGGATTTGTTTTTCGAAGTAAACGCTTCTTTCCCAGTTGGGGAAGGTGCCTCTTGTTTGGGCTAATTCAGACGATGCTTGGTGAGATTTATCTTGGATGAAGCTCATCACCCGCTCAGCTAATTTCACTGCCTCATGTGAATTATATGGGATCTTAAGCTGAATCAACATATCGGCCCATCCCATGACTCCCAGTCCGATCTTCCGATTGGCTTTGGTATTTTTTTCAATCTCGGGAAGAGGATATTTGTTGGCGTCTATCACGTTGTCCAGAAAATGGACCGCCTTCTTTATCGTATTTTCTAATTTGTCCCAGTCGATCTCGCATCGATACATGGTGGTGGGATCTGAGGAATCCACCACCGCCCGAACCATCTTGGATAAATTGATGGAACCTAAATTGCAGGACTCATACGGTAAAAGAGGCTGTTCGCCGCATGGATTGGTGGATTCAATTGCTCCTACCTTAGGGATGGGGTTGTTCTGATTCATCCTATCTAAAAACATCACCCCAGGCTCTCCAGTTCTCCAGGCGTGTTCCACAATCAACTTAAAGATCTCTTTTGCCCGGTAACGAACCGGTTTGCCGTCTTTCATATATGTTTTCCCGGTGCGTGGATCGATCAGATCGTAGGTCTGGTCTTTCTCCACCGCCTGCATGAAGCTATCGGTTATTGCCACGGAGATATTGAAATTGGTCAGCTCGGCTAAATCATCCTTGGAGGTAATAAATTCCAATATATCGGGATGATCCACCCGCAAAACCCCCATGTTAGCACCTCGACGGGTGCCTCCTTGCTTGACCGCCTCGGTGGCTGAATTGATAACCTTCATGAATGAAATCGGACCCGAGGCTACCCCGTTGGTGGAAGCCACCGGTGAGCTTCTGGGTCTTAGTCGGGAGAACGAAAACCCGGTCCCGCCACCGCTTTTATGAATCAATGCGGTGTTTTTTACCGCATCGAATATGGATTCCATGGAGTCCTCAATGGGTATCACAAAACAGGCGGAAAGCTGACCTAAAGGACGTCCGGCATTCATCAGGGTGGGAGAGTTGGGCATAAACTCCAACTTTGCCATCATCCGATAAAACTCCTCAACGTTTTTTGCTATCTCTAGATCGGTGGCGCCATAATTTCTATCTGGCTCTGCCACCACCTTAGCCACCCTGAAAAACAGTTCCTCCGGCGTCTCAATAACCTTACCCCTTTCGTCTTTTTTAAGATACCTCCTCTCCAGAACCTTCATGGAGTTGGGGGCGAGCTCTATTTTTACCGACTTCGTGATCTTAGTATCAGACATCCTTTTCCTCCTCATTTATTATATCGGGTGATAGATCATTTGATCACCCACCCAAAAAGTATATTTTCCTTTTATCGACTAAATTTCTTCCCCATCTTATTATTCGTGAAAACAGCGATTTTTGATAATGATTTGGATGTAAGTTTTGTTCTCAACCGTATCAAGAATTTTGTAGATTGGACTTTCATCTCGACGTAAATTATTCAACCTTCTTTCATATGAGACAACTTTCAGCAACCAAACCTGCTAAAACTTAACCCTTTTTTTGTATTCAACATATTCCATCCCAAACCTTTTTTCTAAGTCCTTTTCTTCCATATGCTTCCATATGAATATGAATGGAGTCCATATCAGGACGGAGATCAGAGTCAAAAGGCTTTTTGAAGCAATGGGAAAACCGATATGTATGAGAATGATCCCAATATACATAGGATTTCTGAATTTTGAATATATTCCAGTTGTAACCAGATGTTCTAATTCATTAAACCCCCTTTTTGCCTTAGCAGACCAGATAAATATTACAAATCCGCACAGTCCAATTAACAAGCCGACAGGTGTTGCAATATAATTTGAAATATCCAATCTGACAGGATCTGAGAAGATCATAAAACCCCATCCCACATATCCGATAGAGATTACCATGGTTAAAATGGTGTGCGCTATTTTTGACTTTGCAAGTTTGTATCCTTTGTATTCGAAAAGATGGATCATGGTGTGAAAGATGTAACTGCCCAAACAGACTATGAATGCAATTAGGAATTTTGAGTTCATGGTAAATGTTCTACAAACTTGAATTAAGCACCAAACGTCGGTTTATGTCTGACATCGTTACAGAAATTCTGGTTTACTATGTTTTACTCAAATACAACGTCTGAGTGGGATAAGCAAACTCGATCCCCCGCTTTTCAAACTCCTCCTTTATGGCGAAATTGATCTTTTGCTGGAGGTCCATATACAGGTTATAATCTCGACTCAAAACATAATAGACTATCTCAAAGTCGAGGCTGAAATCTCCATAAGAGAAGAAATGAGCCCGGTCGAAAACTGCATCTTCTAAATCTTCGATGATCTTTTTTATAATTTTGGGTATCTCCTTTAGCTGTTGGAGGGTGGTCTGATAGGTGACTCCTAACTTGAAGATAACCCGTCGCCTATCCATCCTTTTGTAGTTGCGCAAACGTGAATTGGTGAGATCGGTGTTGGAAAACACCAGCTGTTCTCCACCAAGACTTCGGACTCGGGTGGTCTTGATACCAATATGTTCGATGGTTCCCATATAATTATCCACGATGATGAAGTCACCAATCTCAAAAGGGCGATCAAATAAAATGGAGAAGTAACTGAAAAGATCACCCAGAATCGCTTGGGCGGCTAAAGCGGCAGCTATACCACCAATGCCCAATCCTGCGATTACGGTGGAGATCTTAAAACCTAAGTTATCTAAAAGAAAAGTGACGCCGATCCCCCAGATGATTACCTTTGCTACTTTAATGATTCCTCTGATACTGCGTTCTTTGGCTTCATCCTTTTCTCTTTTCAACCAGTAAGTTCGAAGCGAATAATCGATTATCGCTACCAAAAAGCGAATGCTGAAAAAGGTTACCAGCACCACTCCCAGAACGTCGACCAGTTTGCCAATGGTGGGATTGAGGGTTAGGGTGCGGGTGGATAAGTAAAAGACGCCAAAGTAAATTAGGGGTAGCAATGCCTTTTCAAAGATGCTGATTAAAAAATCGTCAATGGTGGTGGCGGTTTTCTCAGCCCATGCTTTGAGGCGCTTTAAAATGATGCTTCTGATTATTCGAACAACAAAGATGCCCAGAATCAGTGTTAAGAGGAAAATCAGATAATCTGAAATGCGGTTTTCAAGAAATGTTATCTTGAGAATATCTTTGAGCATATCGATCCTCCTCTATCTGTGAATGAGGACTTCATATGAGATTTAAAAAGGGACAAGCTCATTTGAGTCAACTGGTTTTCTCTTTCGATATATGCTTATCCTCTGAGGTCACCGGGATTGCATCCCGGTGACCTCGTTCGGGATACAATCCCGAACGCCTCTTTCGTATGTTTTGATAAAGAGAGATCATTTCGTTTTTTTTGGCTCAGCCTCTTTGTCAAGCAGTCCTAAGGACATGCTGGACCTACGCTCTAACCGATGTGTCGTTCGGACAGGGACAAGCCCTGTCCCCACGTGTTATGCTTCCTTTGGCTCTGCCGTGAGGTGAGTAAATTATATAACCAGGCAAAGATCGCACCACCGATAAACCCATCCACAAATGCCCAGACCAATCCTATAAGACTGCCTAATGGGCTGATGCGATAGCCCAGATAGACCCTCCCGATAAAGGTGGCCTCACCCGTGGCTCCTTCAAACAGAATGATCCACCAGGTAAGTATGAAAAGTCCGATACCCCAGATTATTCCAAAGGTGAGAGCCAGAGCTTTTACGTTTAATTTCATATCGAGCACCTCCTTTTCCTTTTTATTCTTTTCCGTTGTCGGGCAACCTGGGATAGCCCCACCTATTTCTAACTCAGGTGGCTTGTTCGGGATACAATTAACGAACGCCTTAGTTTGGACAGGGACGCGCCCTTCCCTACGTGCTGGTTCTTCTCCGATTCTGTGACCATTTCTGAGGTCACCGGGATTGCATCCTTGGGACTTCTTTCGGGATATGATCCCGATCTCAATTCTCAATCGTAAGGGACCGCATCATTTGAATCAACTGACCTTGTGGCTGTCCGCAATGTAGGTGACCTATGTTTCCTCATCCTTTCTGTAAGCTACCCTTTTCTTTTCGTCTATCTCAAAATCCCAGAACACGATGGGAGCTTGTTTTTTCATGATCTTGAGCATCTGAAGACAAATCTCTCTTATTTCCCAGTGAGCTCTCTCTGTGCATCTGACCTCAAAGATGTGTCTCAGCTCACGGAAATTGGCGGAGATAACTATCTCGGAGGTGGTGGCGTTGGGAAGGATATATCGGGAGTCCTCTTTGGGAATGTCGGCTTTAACCATCTTCTGATAAAGCTCGAATGCCTGATGGGCTAATTCTTTGAACTTGTTCTCGAACTCTGTATTCTCTATCGTTGGCGGGATGACAAACTCAAATGGTTTCGTTCTGCCATACTCCACGTATCTCTGGCTCTCCTGAGAGGGAGACATAAGTCGGTGCCTCACCATCTCGTGAGTAAAAACTCGTGAACCTCCCTTAATGCGGAAGGTGGCAACACCATGTTCTAAAACTGAATGGTGTCCTTTGCGAATGACCTTCTTGATCAGCTCCTCGGCAGAGAAAGGTGGGTTGTATCTATGAAAGCTTAAATAGCAGGTTCGACAGGCTCTCTCAATCACATCCTCAGCATTTGGAGTGATAGCCATAAGCTCAACCTTTCGGCCACCTTTACCTGCACCATCCTGATTTTTGTTGCTCTCCTGAATTTTCATTCCTCCCTCTCATTAGCTCTTTTTAATATATCCCGAAGCGAAAAATCTCCCCATCACAAACCTTCACAAAAACAAAACCAACTATTGTAATTTTTTGGATTACAACAGGTTGGGGAAAGATCCCGATTTCTCCCCTCCCAAATCAGAACCTTTCCAAGTCTTATAGTAAAAGATAAGCTTATCCTTGTCAAGCTAAAAATGCAATTTTCGCGGAAAAAATCACAATATATTGTATATCAATAGGATTCAAAACTCTAAATATAGTTGATAATGAATGAGGTGGTAGTATTCAATAGAAAAAACAGGAAGGGGATGGTCCTCAATGTCTGCTATTTTTTTGGTTTGAAAGGAAGTTTTTTAAGTCGCCTGCTGTGGCTTTTCCTTGAATCTTAACCTGCGAATTAAAGAATGAGCCAAATTTAACTCATTTTTGGGGTCCGAGGAGCCCCGCGAGGTTGCGGGGCTCCTGGAAGGGGCTGTTTTACTTGAAAGAAGGAAAGAAATGCGTCTTTTCACAAAGCAAAACTTATACCAAATTCATCGAAACCCTGCAGGAACCTACAAAATGAATTGTAAGCTGTTGAATGATAACGCAATGCGAAAAGACTTGTTTTAAGGCGATTTATCGGGCACTTCCTTAACCTGTCGAAAATTCGAAATTTTTTACGAATCGCAATAAATATTTTCGAGCCCAAAACGCGGTGACAGATACTAACCTATAGTCATGCAATTGATTATAGGCAAAAAGGAAGAGTTTTTTGTCAGTGAGCTCTTCCTTTATATCACTTAAGTCTTCACTGCAGTTCCGCTTACGGTGACCATAAGCATTCCTTCTCTTACCGTCTCGTAATCTAAGTCCACACCCACGATAGCATCTGCCCCCAGATTCTTTGCAGACTCTTCCATCTCTTGGAGGGTGATCTGCCGTGCCCGGCTAAGTTCCTTTTCGTAGGCGGCAGATCTTCCTCCCACAATATCAGTTGATGGAAGCGAAAATATCCTTGACGATATTTGCCCCCATTATGGCTTCCCCGGTGACAATTCTCAGATACGTCTTTATCTTCTTCTCTTCAATGGCAGGTGTAGTGGTTATAATCATTAAATCCCTCTCCTTTCTTAAACCTGTCTTTTTCGATTGAACTTACCTCGGTGAATTATTGAACCATTTCAAAATTTTTTAGGAGTTATTTAATCTAAATTGCAATCTCGTAAATCCTATATTTTTTGTAAAGCTTAGCTCCCAAAAGCCTTAAGGTTCGATTCATCAATACATTATCCTCCAATATCCACGACATCTCCGCCCATCTGTATCCCCTTTTTACTCCCACATTATAAGTTTCCACATAAAAGACCGTATCGATACCTCTTTTTTGAAACTCGGGGACCACCCCCATGGTGATGATGCGAACGCCATCTATTTTGTTTTTGATCTTGGTATGCCATAGAAGCTTTAAGATTCCAAAGGGGAAAAGCCTTCCATTCAATCGGGCCAACACCTGATTAAAGTCTGGTAAAGCCAAGGAGAAACCAGCTGGTTTTTGGTCCACCTCGGCGATAAAGACCATATGCGGATCCACTATCCGCTTCAGATTTTTTGCCAGATGATCGAATTCATGGTCGGTCATGGGAACAAATCCCCAGTTTTTGCTCCAAGCAGAATTGTATATTTGTTTTATTCTTTTCACCTCACCCTCAAACTGCTTCATGTTCACGTTTCTGATCTTTATGTTCCCCCTTTTTTTAATATTCTCCGCCATCCTTACCACCCTTTCTGGCGGGGGCAAACTTTTGTCAATGAAGTAAGCATAAAGATCTTTGGCTTTGACCAGTCCATAACTTTCCATAAAACTCAGATAGTAGGGGGGATTATATCCCATCATGATTACCGGAGGAGAGTCGAATCCCTCGGCTAAAAATCCCCATTCCTCATTGGAGGAGAAATTCGCCGGACCCCGCATGATCTCCATCCCCTTAGATTTTAACCAGCTCCGGACTGCATCCAACAGAACCTTAGCTACCTGGTAATCTTTCACACATTCAAAAAGTCCAAAAAAGCCTACCTTCTCTTGATGATATTCTATGTGATTGCGATTGATTATTCCCGCGATCCTGCCCACGGTCTGTCCATTTTTCTTTGATAGATAGAAAACCACCTCGGCATGTTTGAAAAAAGGATTTTTCCTTTTATCCAGAAATTCCTTTCTCTCTGCAATCAGTGGAGGAACCCATTGAGGGTCCTTCTTATAGATTCGCCAGGGGAATTTGATGAATTCCAAAAGCTGTTTTTTTCTTTTAACGGTTATTAAGTCTAAATTTTGATTTTGCATTTAGGTTTTTAATCTCCGATAACGATTAGCCCCTTCAGGCTAAATTAAATGTGGTGCAAGGACAGAGATCAAAGGTAATACAGTCCCTTCTCTTTTTCGGTGGTCAAGTCCTTTTTCTCCTGTAAAAACTAAAGAGCAATGAGAGTCTCCGGATT
>JAOZNS010000345.1:0-436 GCA_029933635.1 Candidatus Zixiibacteriota bacterium
ATTTCTCCAGCCTCTGGGAGGGCAAGAGTCTCAAACAAAAGGTAGGAGATGCCTCCTCTGCCCTTCAACGAGTTTCCTTCAGGTCTGAGCCTCAGGGTCGAAGATAGGACCGTGAGCAAAGTTGAACTGCCAAAGGCGGAGTCAGCATGACAAGATAAGATCTTCGGCCTGATGGCTGTTGATGAAGCCCGCCAGCCATGGAAACCAACAGATAAAGAGAGACTTAAGCCCGGCTTTACATTCCGCAGGGTGGAGATCCGTCTTTATAAAGATAGTTTATTAAGTAAACCACATCCCCTAAATCCACGATTTCATCCTGATTGCAATCCCCAGCCTCTGTGGGCAAAGGCTCGCTTCCCTCCTTGTAAAGGTAGTTTACTAAATACACCACATCTCCTAAATCTATCAGCTGGTCTCGATTGGCATCACCACACAC
>JAOZNS010000345.1:446-1880 GCA_029933635.1 Candidatus Zixiibacteriota bacterium
CAGGTAGGTGCACACCACCACCGACTGTGTATCAGCATGGAACATATCCTCCACCATCACGGTAAAGCTATCCACTAAAGGTATATCTGGCACCTCTCCCCAAAGAGTATCATCTTGCACCATACACCAGGAGGGAATGTCAAGATAGATTATCTGATGAACCGAGTCATCCGGATCGTAAATGTCCGGATAATAACTTAATGTTTCATAGGTGGAACACACAAATGAATCAGGAGAGACAATCTGAGGTGGGATGTTCTCTCCGGTGATATGAAATACGTGAGCACCCAAAGCTCCCATAGGTGGATGGGTGACCACCCTTCCGGAGTTGTCCGCCGCCTTTATATAGTATGCGATCTGCGTTCCCGGTGGTTGAGCTGGAATATAGGCGTAAAAGGAATCGGATTTGGTGGTGGTCTGCAGGTGGACGGTATCGAACGCAGAGGAATCGATGCTAAAGTAGACCAAAAGCGAATCAGAGATTAACCCGGTGCCGCTGTGATCTTTGATCTTGGCCCAGACCAGATAATCCTGATCATAGACCTCCGTATCAAAAAGAGGTATGTGATGGATAAAAAGCATATATCGGTCGGTCACTCCCATTATGCGACAGTGGATGGCGTCGTTATCATACCAGGAGCCGTAAAATCCCAAAACTTCATAGCCAGGCATGGCTTCCCGATAAACTCTGAGTGCGGTGGTGTCATAGGAGCTGTGGAAGATGGGGACACATACTTTATTATTTAAGATAATGGAATTGGTGTATGCGGTCCCATAGGGACAATACACTCGCACAATGGTATAAGGTCTTCCCCAGGCACTCATCTGAGTTGCCAAAAAGTCTGCCCGGGCGTTGAGAAGATCATAACTGGGATGTCCGGGAGAAACATCTTTTATCAGAATAGTGGTGGGATCTAAGAATTTTGCCCAGCAGTCTATGTGATGAATCCCTCCGGATTCGATGTAATCTAAAACCGTATAATCATTCCCCAAGTAGACTTTCATGATGGAGTCCACCTCTGCTTGGGTCTTATCCGGATTTTCGTTATAGACCAGCCGGGTGGACATAGAGACTCCCAATCCATCGGACATATGATTTCCACCGGTGTGAGTCAAATCCATTCCATAAACCGGGACTCCCCATTCGCTGCCGATAACCCAGGGAATCTGATCATCCAAAGGACGGGGACGATTATAGATGTGATCCACAATTCCGTAATTTCCCCCTCCGTCAAAAATAAACCAGGGGCCATAATCCCGGGTCCAGATGGTGTTGGTGGGAGCGGTTATGAAAAAGACGTTGTCCATGTTCACCCCACCACTTTGATAGGTGGCTGTGGCGGAGGCCTGCTCAGAAGAATTTGCTACAATAGTATAAACCTCGATATCCTCCGACATCTCAGCAATCAAGGAGACAGGAATTCCTAAGGGCCA
>JAOZNS010000130.1 GCA_029933635.1 Candidatus Zixiibacteriota bacterium
CCAGAAAAAATGGGGATAAAGATCCTAACATGATCACCACCGAGAGGATGGTGAGGAAAAGACTTAAGGTGGTGAAATAGATCAAAATCCAGATGAAAAACAAAAAGATGATCACCAGGGCTGAAACCTTCGCATTTCTTTTTACCGGATGGCTTGACCATTTAAGAACTTCTTGCTGATTCATCCCATCCTTCAGTGACCAATATATTAGAGATCGAGTTGTCCGTCCAAGTTCTACCTTCCCCCAAATTGTCCGCCTGAATCCTTTCGTTTAGCAGATTGCTTGGTAAGAATTCAATAAATCCAGGGGTTACCCTCTTCCTCCAATGACCGAAAATAAGATTCATTTGTTCCTGAGCAGATCCCCGGGCAAACGATATCTTTCTTTTCTGGTCTGCTCTATTTCGGAAACCAGCTCCTCTGGCTTGAGTATCTTTTTTTTGACCAGAAGACGGACCAGAGCCTCTTGAGCTAAATTATTGGAGATGCAGAGCTCCTCGAAGGTAACCTCTCTTTCTTTCTCACCAATCACTATCTTCAGAGCAACTCTTCTGTCCTTTTGTTCCGTCAATTTATTTCCTTTGCTTAAGGCTAAGTGTAAACCACAGGATAAATATAAGCCCAATCCCGTGAATTTTCAACCAGTTTCAGTTCACCTTTATCAGTTGTTCATTTGTTAGCTTGTAGATGGGTATGTAAATGTTCTCTCCTTGTGGATTAAAACGAACCTTCCCCCATTCACCTTTGAAATCGGTTGTCTCAATAAGGGCCTCTCTTATCCTTTTTGAAGAGGTTGCATTTTCGAAAATGGAAAGCAGAAGCTCCATACACTCATAACCCTGCATTGAAACTAAATCCGGTTTCTCTCCGAACTCCTGAGAGTAAAGCTCAAAAAGATGTCTCCTTTGGAGATTGTTATCCTGGGCAAGCATGTCGGAGGAAAAGATTATCTCGCGGCCAAGATTTCGGGCAAACTCCAATATCTGTTCACTACCACACCCTCCTGTTACGATGATGGTGGCAAACAGGTTAAGATTAACTATGCGGGAGAGAATATCGTAGATTTTGTTCTGATTAGCTGAAATGAAGATTCCATCTATCCACACTGGGATTTCATCAAAAAATGAATCTTCCTCCTGGGATATTGAGCTTAGAGGGTATCCCAAAAGCTTGCTTTTTATTTCCATGAAATAAGGCGAAAAATCCCTGACATCCGGAGGATAATATTTGATCGCCATTATCTGCCCCCCCAGTTTTTCAACCGTCCTTTTAAAGCTTAAAGCCTCCGATCGGGTTTGCTTTTCCTCCGGCACCAACATAACAAATTCGGAAAGCTTCAGGTTATGCAGAACAAATTCTGCTAAACTTTCTCCTTTGGTCTGAGGCGAAGGAGAAAGCTGGAACACAAAATCTCCCAAAGAAGCCAGTCCCTTTTTGGAGGCGGTGGGAGTGATCAAGGGAGTGTTGAAACACTCCGCCACCATCGCTGCTCCCACCACACATACGCTTCTTAAGGGTCCGATCACGCAAGCTACAGTATCTTTTTCGATAAGCTCACGACAAAGCTGGGCCGCTCTCACGAAATCTCCCCGGGTATCTTTCACCTTTAGCTTGATTTTGGCTTGAGCAGAGGGGTAGGAGGCTAAAGCCAGTTTGATCCCGTTTAATAAGCTATTTCCATAAGAGGAGAACTCCCCACTTAAAGGAACCAATACCCCCACCTGATGAGGTTTGTGAAGTGACCTGGAAGCATCCTCCAGAAGAAGAGAAACCTCTTTGATCTCCTCCCCGCGAGGAAAATTATCCCGATAATAGGTCAAGGTATTAATGGCTTCAACATAATTGCCACTTTCAAAGCTTCTTTTCCCCAACCAAAAAAAAATGAGAGGAGCAACCTTTCTGTCTTTATTCTCCCGGGCAAGCTCCTTCAGTTCCTTTGGGGAAAGCCATTTTTCCAACAAAGGCTCAAGCGATCTTCGAATCAGAAGCTTCAACTGTTTTGTTCTGGCTTTTTGATAAGCATAGATGAAATTCTGGGCAGATTCAGATGTGTTTCCTTGAAGATAGGCAATGTTGCCCAGCATGAAATAACAGGCAGGTATGAAACTGCTTTGCGGAAATTGATGGATGAAGTTTCTGAATTTTTTTTCTGCCGAGGAGAGATCCTTCAGATGATATTCACACTTGGCGATCATTAGCTGAAAGTAGGAAAATCTGCTATCGGCGGGAAAAGATTCGGAAAGGCTAATGAAGATGTCCTCTGCCTTGGCGTAATTTTTTTCAAAATAGCTTTTTTCTGCTTCCTCTAATTTCTCCTCCAATTGGCTGGGGCTGAGCCTCTGCGACCAAACCAGGGTGTAAGACCAGAGAAAAACTGCCAAAAGCCCGCAAACTGACAAAAGAATCAACTTTTTGTTCATATCAGCCCATATGCGCTTACTTCTAACTCTTATCTCCCTAAATCAACAGGTGGGGTGGTCTAATTCACAAAGCTTACAGGGAGTATTTCCCAAAATCCTCCGGATTGATTCTTCTCAATCTCTCCTTCAAGGATTCCGGGTCGCTCAGATCTGGAGTCTTCTTATCTCCCCTTTTCAACTGAAATAACTCCTCTGCCACATAAAGAGGGACCTTGGTTTTAAGCGCTAAGGCTATGGAATCGGACGGTCTGGCATCCACTTCAAAAATTGATCCATTCAACTCAATGTAGATTTTGGCATAAAAGGTCTGTTCCCTCAGCTCCGTCACCTCAACCTTTTTGACCTTTCCTCCCAAGGTGGTGATCACCGATTTCAAAAGATCATGGGTGAGGGGCCTGCGGGAACTGACTTTGGATAGCTCCATGGCGATGGCCAAAGCTTCATAATGTCCAATCCAGATGGGAAGCAATCGATCCGAAGAATCGGAAGAGGAGAGTATGACCACCGGTGAGTTGGTGACCATATCCAGGGCCAATCCATTCACCTTTGCTTCGATCATGCTCATTTTTTTCCTCGGGTTTAGACTACCCTAAACGATTTGGAGTTTCTTTATACACTTCACCGTTGACTTTCAAACCTTAAGTTTCTCGTTTTTTTACCACCCAAACCTTAAGTGAGGCAACCACCTCGCCGGAGATTTTAACGGGCACAGTGTAAACACCCAAAGCTTTTATCGGCGCATCCAACATGATCTTATGTCGCTCGATGTCGAATCCTTTCTCCTTAAGAAGTTCGGCGATGGTTTGAGAGGTGACCGATCCAAAAACCTTGTCCTCCTCCCCTACCATAACCTCAGCGGTGCAGGAGATCTTCTCCAGCTGAATTTTGAGCCTTTCCTCCTTCCTCTTTCTTTTTAGATCCCTGATCTGCTTCTGTTTCTTTATCTCCTGGATGGATTTTAGGTTTCCCTTGGTGGCGGGAATGGCTAATTTTCGAGGAAAAAGATAATTTCGTCCATAGCCATCCTTCACCTCCACCACCTCACCGCACTTGCCTAATTTCTCCACATCATCTTTCAGTATGACCTTCACTTTCTCTCTCCCAACCTTAGCTCCTTTTAAACCACCACATTCCTTACTTAACTCACCATCTGAAATGGTTCGGTTTTAAAGTCTATCTTCTCTTATTACTTTTTTTACCCTGGTTTATCTTTGAAATTAACCGTCAAGCATCAAAAAAGACCTAATTTGGCTTAAGCTACCTATAGATTTCACCGGTGAAGGGAAGAAGGGCTAAGTGTCTCGCTCTTTTTATGGCTAATGTTAGCCTTCTCTGATGCCAGGCACAGTTTCCGGAGATGCGCCGAGGCACGATCTTTCCCCTATCGGTGATAAATCTTCTCAACAGCCTTTCATCCTTATAGTCGATCACATCGATCTTGCTTTCACAGAAACGACAGGTTTTTTTTCTTTTCCGTTCGAACTCGCTTGCCATAAGTTTGCACTCCAGCTTTTTGATTTTTTATCTTCGCCTCATCGATGATTAAACTTTGAGAATGGCAAAGCTTTAAAGTCGAAGACCTGTTTCCAAAGTTATTTAGAAACTGAGGCATCTGATTTTGGCTCCCCCTTCTTCTCTTCTACCTCCGGCTTCTTCCTTTCCTCCTCCGAGACCACGGTTAAATATCTCAAACAGGACTCGTTTAGCTTATATGACCTTTCCAGCATGGAGGGAAGATCCCCAGCACCTTCAAAGTAAATCAGGGTATAATATCCCTGCAACTTCTTCTGAATGGGATAAGCGAACTTTTTCAACCCCCATTTTTCGGTCCTAATTATTTTACCCTGGTGGCTGGTGATCAGCTCCTCCACCTTCTCTATCTCCTTCTGAATGCTGCGATCATCTAAGGACGGGTCCAACACGAATATGGTTTCATAAACTCTCAACCTCTCACCTCCAAGTCATCACTTTCTTAACATCTTGTGATCAAAAAAGCTTTCCGATCTAAGCATTAAATCGGCTCATGCTATCTTCTATGCCACAAGTTAACACATTTTCCACCGCAACGCAAGCTAAATCAATCATTTCATCGACAATCTTTTTCTCCTCCTCGGAAAAATCGCTTAAGACGAACCTTTCCAGCTCCATCTCCTTTGGTGCCTCCCCGATACCCATCCTCAGGCGGGCAAAGCAGATGGAGCCAAGATGATAGATGATGGACTTAAGCCCTTTATGCCCTCCGTCGGTTCCTTTCTCCCTGATTCTGATCTTTCCCAGAGGGAGATTAACGTCATCACATAGGATCAAAAGATTATCATTCGACAAGCCGAAGTGATCCAAAGCCTCCGCCACAGCCTCGCCACTCGAATTCATATAGGTGAGGGGTTTGAGTAAGAAAACCTCCTTCTGGGTCTTCGATCCAAGCTTGCAGAAAAGATAATCTCCTTGGCCAGGCTTAAAGGTCTTATTGTTCTTTTGGGCCAGTTGATCCACCACCCTATACCCCAAATTGTGACGAGTGTTTTTATACCTCTCTCCCGGATTCCCTAAACCGACGATCAATCTCAACATCGAAGCCAAAATCTATAAATCAACCCTCTTTCTTAAAGTCCACGTTGAGTATACGAAATTTAATAATAGAACGAAACACTTATTTGTCAAGAAAAAGTTTGAAGCCAAAGCATATATGCTCATACATATCCAGTGCCATGATCTGCATCATTTGCCTGCTTCACCAAATATTTACATCTCCGGTTGAAATGCATCTGAAACATTCTCTTGACTTCTGCTAAGCCAATCACCAAATTGTGCTTTGAGAAATCAAGCTGTTTTAACTACATCAGGTCTCCCCTTTCTTTTTAAGGTTTTCCTTAATCCCGGAAAGGATACACCTTTTGTTTTTCTATGGCCAACCAATTTTAACACACAAATAGGGGCTGTTGCCGAAGTCAGACTGTTGGGCCGGATGAATTCCCGCCCCTATCGGAGACAATAACTTAACAACCATAGGGCCGGGCATTTAGCCTTGCCAACGTTAGACAACAGCTCCAATATTTACATTACCACCATAATTTTCTTCCTCTCCATAAAAACCTTGCTTTCTACCATCCTAGAAGTATATCTTTTATTGAAGAACAGTTCGATTAAAAACCCCAAAACAGATCGGAGGGAATTACCCATGGGAAGGAAGATCAAATTATTTCTCTTTACGATGGTTTTCTTGGTTGGATCGGTGTGCATTTTGCCCTGGCATGGCCCACGATTTGGAGCAGATGAAGGAAACCAAGCAAAAGGAGCAATTATGAATTTGCCCAAACCAAAATTTTCAAGCGCCACCAGCGTGGAGGAGGCGCTTTTGAAACGCAGATCGGTAAGGGACTATTCTGAGGATTCTTTAACCCTTAAGCAGATCTCTCAGATTCTCTGGGCCGCACAGGGGGTGACAGCAAAGTGGGGAGGCAGAACTGCTCCCTCTGCAGGAGCTTTATATCCCTTGGAGATATACCTTCTGGCAGGAAAGGTAAGGGAATTGGAGCCGGGACTTTATCATTATGATCCAGAAGGACACCTCATCTCTTTAGTTCAGGCTGGCGATCTGCGCATGAAGGTTACCCGGGCTTCACTTTATCAGGAGGAAATACTTAAGGCGTCAGCAACATTAATCATTACCGCAGTTTATCAAAGGACCATGAAAAAATATGGGAGGAGGGGGATTCGTTACGTGCACATGGAGGTTGGCTCGGTGGCAGAAAACATCTATCTGCAGGCAGAGAGCCTTAACTTGGGCACCGTGTTTATCGGAGCCTTTGATGATGAGGAGGTTAAGAAGGCTCTGGAGATCATAGAGGAGCCTCTGGGAATAATGCCTTTTGGGAAAAAGTGATCTCTTGGCTTGGAGAAAAACCGCACCTCCCAAGTGATAACGATTCGAACGACTTGTGGTTGTTTTTTCAAAATAGAGGTTTTTAGATGACTTTAAATGGCAGAGTGGCATTGGTTACCGGTAGCTCTCGGGGGATTGGAAAGGCTATCGCCTTGAAGTTAGCCGAGAAGGGATGCGACATGTGGATTAATTATATTACTATAGGGAGAGGGCAAATAAAGTGGCTGAACAAATAAGAAACATGGGAAGAAAAGCCATTCCCTTTCAGTGTGATGTCTCCAACTTCAAAGATGTTAAAGAGATGATAAAAAGGGTAACATCCCAATTTGGCAGAATAGATATTCTGATCAATAACGTGGGACCCTTTCTTTACAAGACAATTTCTGGCACCACCATTCAAGAATGGCAAGAGATCATTAATTCAAATCTAAATTCGGTCTTTTACTGTTGCAAGGCGGTCGTTCCAATTATGAGAAAACACGGATGTGGAGTGATCATAAACATCGGGGCACCTAATGCCGAAAGGACTGCCGGCTACCAAAATATCTGCGCCTATGCTGTGGCTAAAACCGGAATGGTGGTTTTCTCAAAAAGCTTAGCCAGAGAGGAGGCTCCCAACGGGATACGCGTAAACGTAATTAACCCAGGATTTATAGAGAGTGTAGCTTACAAGCGGGAGATGCGAAAAAAGATGCTTAAAAAGGTGCCACTTAAAAGATTGGGCAAACCGGAGGAGATAGCTAACGCCGTTGCATTTTTAGCTTCGGATGAGGCAAGCTATATCACCGGGAGCGTGCTTAACGTTCATGGTGGTTTATGGGGATGATAGATAATCTATTGAAGGTGGAAAAATGGGCTTCCCTTTATTGGTAGGTTGATTTGTTTTTCCAAATCAATGGATAAAGTATCAACGTAAGGACCATTTGATTTTTGTGGACGCCGGGACAAATGAACTTAAATATTTTTGACTTTACTTTAAGTTTGTGGGCATACGTATAATCTAATGAAGGGAAAAAACAGCGTTTTCTTCACCGCAGAGTGGGAATTGCTTTAAGAAAAGCTAAAAAATAGT
>JAOZNS010000131.1 GCA_029933635.1 Candidatus Zixiibacteriota bacterium
TTCTCTAACCTTCAATTAACAAGTAGTTGGGATATCCAATGGAGGATAAGTTTGTTTTCACCCTCGTTTTTTATAAATCATAATACCATAAAGGAGAAAGAAGATGCAAGTAAGAAGGATTCAAAATGGTTTTCTGCTTAGATTGATGAAGGGGGAGGAGGTGATAAGCTCCCTATCCTCCTTTGTGGAGGCGCAAAAGCTCTCCGGAGGCTTCGTATTTGGGTTGGGTGCCTTCAAGGATGCAACCTTAGGGTATTTTGACTCGGCTAAAAAAGAATATGTGAAGAATTTCTTTGAGGAGGATCTGGAGTTCGGTAGCCTCACCGGTTCCATATCCTACAGCGAAGGGAAACCATTTATTCATGCTCATGTGGTGGCGGCGGGACCAGATGCCAAAGCTTTCTTTGGTCATCTTTTCTCTGCCACCATCTCAGCCACTGGAGAGTTTTTCATCATTCCCTCAGATAGCAAGATCGAAAGAAAGCTCGATCCTGAGACCGGACTGAATTTGTTGGACCTCTAAAAAGAAAACCATTGCCATTTTTCTAAAAGCCTTTAATATTGAAGTTATTCTGAAATTTGCGGTAACCGGTTTATATATGAACGGACAAAGACAAAGAGGATAATAATAGCTTATTTAAATCCTTTGAAGATTAGATAAATGCGCAATCCAATAATTACACTTACCACCGATTTTAAGACCAAAGATGGATATGTTGGAGCGATCAAGGGGGTGATCAAAAGGATCAATCCGAAGGTGGAGGTGGTGGACGTCAGCCACCAGATAGAGGCGTTCGACGTCTTGGGCGCAGCCTTTGCCCTCAATAACTTTTATAGATATTTTCCCAGAGGGACCATACACTTGGTGGTGGTCGATCCAGGAGTGGGAAGCCCGCGTGAACCACTTTTGATAAAATCGGAAGATTTTTTCTTCGTCGGTCCTGATAACGGGATATGGAGCTTCGTTTATCAGAACGAAAGGATAACAGAAATAATAGCTCTTACCAATAAAAAATATTTTTTAGCAGAGCCATCCAGCACTTTTCATGCCAGGGATATCTTTGCTCCGGTGGCGGCATATCTCTCTTTGGGGATAAAGGTAGGTGAATTTGGTAACCCGGCAAAGGAATGTTTTAAGTTAATTATTCCAGAGCCGGAGTTAAAAAGGAAAGTTCTTTTAGGCCAGGTCATCCATATAGATCACTTCGGGAACCTGATTACCAATATAGGCGCTGAGCTTTTGAAAAACAACCAGATCGCCGGGATGATGGTTGGAACAAAGTGGATCAAACGAATGGTTCGATCATACTTTGAGATTCCAGAAAATCAACTGGGCGTTCTGGTGGGAAGTTCTGGATTCTTGGAGATCGCGGTAAATCAAGGGAGTGCTCAGAAGGTTTTGAAATCAAGGATCGGCACAAAGGTAAAAATCTCCTTTAAATGAAATCAAAACCTGCGACTTTTCGAAAAGGAAGGACCGAAATTAAAAGAAGCTCAACTTCTCCAGCGAAGGTTCGTCCCAGTTGGGATGAATATTTCATGCATATCGCCGAGCTAGCAGCCACTCGTTCAACCTGCCTGAGAAGACAGGTGGGAGCGGTGATAGTCAAAGATAAAAAAATTTTGGCAACCGGTTATAATGGTGCTCCATCTGGACTTAAACATTGCCTGGACATTGGTTGTTTAAGGGAGAAGCTGAAGATCCCATCGGGAGAAAGGCACGAGCTATGTCGAGCAACCCATGCAGAGCAAAATGCCATCGTACAAGCGGCTTTGTTTGGAGTAAGCATCAAAGACAGCACCATGTATTCCACCACCCAGCCATGTATCCTGTGCAGCAAGCTGATCATAAACGCGGGGATCAAAAAGATCGTGATCAAGGACAGCTATCCTGATCCGATGTCTAAACAAATGTTGAAGGAGGCGAACGTTAAAATACAAATTTATAAAGCTAAGACCTGTCAGAATTGGAGGAAAGGTAAGAAACGACGATGAGATGCCCCTTTTGTGGACACCAGAAGGATAGGGTGGTGGATTCACGCACCTCGCAGAACGGAAGATCGGTGAGGAGAAGAAGGGAGTGCGAGTCTTGCAAAAAACGCTTCACCACCTACGAGTATGTGGAGGATGTCTCCCTGACCATCATCAAAAATGATGGAAGAAGGGAGCCCTTCGATCGACAGAAGCTACAGAGGGGAATAGAGCTGGCTTGTAATAAGCGTCCTATAAGCTCCAAGAAGATTACCTCCATCGTGGATGAGATAGAGGAGAAACTGCAGACCCTATCTAAGATGGAGATCACCAGCAAGGAGGTTGGAGAAGAGGTGATGAGAAGACTGAAAGAGCTGGATGAAGTGGCATATGTGAGATTCGCCTCGGTATATCACAAGTTTAAAGATATAAATGAATTTATGGATGAGCTAAAAGGACTTTTGAAGTGAGTTTGGTAACATCTCCCTTTACTCACACCTCATTTTCATGGAGGGAGAAAGAAAGTGACAAGGTAGATCAGAGAGAAAAAATGAGCCAAGAAGAAAAAGAGATGGGATTTTTAGATCATCTGGAAGAATTACGTGGAAGAATAATTAAATCCCTTTTTTCCATCATCCTTTTTTCCATCGGGGCTTATTTTTTTTCAGAGAAACTGATAGATTTCGTCACTGGTCCCATATCAGAAGTTTATTTTATGGCGCCCACCGAGGCTTTCTCCACCCGCATAAAGATCTCTCTGATCGCCGGGGTAATCATCAGCGTTCCGGTGATATTTTATCACGCATGGAAATTTATAGTTCCGGGGCTTTTCGAAAGGGAGATAAAGCTTTTAGTTCCGGCTGTGCTTTCCTCCACCGTCTTCTTCTTGATAGGAGCGATCTTCTGCTTTCTGTTTGTGTTGCCCTTGAGCATGAAGTTCCTTTTAGGCTTTGGTACCGAAAAGCTAAAGCCCATGATCAAAATCAAAGATTACATCAGCTTTGTTAGCTATATGGTCTTGGCGTTCGGTTCTGTTTTTGAACTTCCGGTCATATCTTATTTTCTGGGAAAGGTTGGAATAATAACTCCAAGGACTCTGATAAAGGGTCGGAGATATGCCATCACGGCTATTTTGGTGTTGGCCGCGGTGATCACGCCACCGGATGTGTTTTCTCAAATGATGCTGGCTGGCCCTTTGTATTTTCTGTATGAGGTCAGCATCTTGGTATTGAAGATCATCGATAGAAAGAAGCGCATTTCTGAGAGAAAGCATAAGGGAGAAAAATGAGAAATCTTTTTTGTATGGCTCTTATCATATCTATCCTGGCTATCCTAACACCTTCGTCTTGGTCCCAAAACTTTTCCGAGTCGCTTTCAATCCCGGGCGCCGATTTGAACCAGACTTTGGCTGATGCCTTAAGATGTATAAAGATGACCCCTCAGGATCTGAGATTCAGAAACGACTACGTTGACCTCGATTCTTTCAGGCTGGAGTTAATTGATCAATTAATGCAACAGCCCTTGGATCTCTCTTCATTTAACTCCCAATTAAGATCAGACTGGTCGAGAGCAACCCCCAAAGTAAGAAGGCGCTTTTTGCCTTTTGTGTGGAGCGAATATCTTAAGAGAAGAAATGAACTGCCTCCGATTAAGGAAAATAAGTTTGTCTGTCCCATGTTGGACCCGAAAATCAAGAAGATCATAACGGAATTTAGCAATTCGATAAAGAGGCTTCCTCTACCATTGGCGAGTTGCCTGGCTTATCTCCACAGTGGCTTAAGACTTTCCCGCTCTGAGACTCGAGAAGCATTTGCCCAACTTACTGAAAAGGAACGGGTGTATCTAAAAGATAACTTTCCTCTGCTTTTGTTGGAAGATGTAAATGACGAATTCAAGAGTCCGGAAGAGATCGAGCAACAAGCAGACCACGAAGAAAAACTGGCAAAGGAGATGACTCCTTATCTTTATAAGATAGACTTAAGAAGGATAATATTAGCTGCATATCCAGTGGTCTTCGCTATTGACGCTGGCGCTCCTCTTGTGGGCGAATATTTAAGAAGTGCCCCGCAGATAAAGCCTCTGGTAAAAAGCAAAGAGGAAAAAAAGAATGATTTGATCTTTAGGGGGAGGACATCGGAGGGGGAGATAATAATTGGGGGACTAGGATCGTCTTTATACACCGGCTCACCAGCGGTCATAATTGATCTGGGTGGAGATGATGAATATCGCATCTCCTCAAACCGGGAGGACGATCTGATTGCCACCGTCATCATCGATATGGAAGGGAACGACATTTATTATTCCGAAAATGATTATGTTTATGGTTCCGGCTTTTTCGGGACCGGGATCCTGGTCGATCTTTCAGGAGATGACACTTATCTGACAAAGAATTTTTCATTGGGTTCCGGTCTTTTTGGTGTAGGCATACTTATAGATGAAGAGGGAGATGACAAATATTTTGGCGATACCTTCACCATGGGTGCGGGAAGCTTCGGTATGGGTTTTCTTGTGGATATGAAGGGAAGCGATCAATACTGTGGCGCACTTTTTGCTCAAGGCCTTGGATTCGTCTCTGGAATGGGCGCTTTAATCGATTCCTCAGGAAATGACAACTATTTCGCCGGGGGCAGATACAAAGACATCTTGCGATATAAGGATCACTATATCAGCCTGTCGCAGGGGTTCGCCTACGGATTGAGACCGATGATGTCCGGCGGAATTGGAATCCTTTTTGATTTTAGTGGCAATGATGTTTATACCTCAGATATATTCGGTCAGGGGTCCAGCTATTGGTGGAGCTTGGGAACTTTGATGGATCTGGAGGGCAACGATAAATATCTGTCTTTCCAATATGCACAGGGAGCAGGAACCCATCTAACTTTGGGAATTCTTGAAGATGGAAGGGGAAATGATGTTTACATCTCCCATGGTGTTTCCCAGGGTTGCGGACATGATCTGGCATTAGGTTTGTTACACGATAGGTCGGGCAACGATACCTACCTCACATATGATCTCTCTCAGGGAGCTGGAAGTGCTAACGGATTTGGAATATTGATAGATGAAGGTGGCGATGATGGTTACTATGTGGGCAAAAACGCCAACACCCAGGGTTATGGCAACCCCAGGAGAGATTATGGTTCCGTAGGAATTCTTTTAGATCTGGCAGGAAAGGATCGTTACAATGGAAACGGAAAAGATAGCACCTGGTGGATTACTCCATCTAAATGGGGTGTAGGAATAGACAAGTAAAGAAGTTCCTTTTCTTGAGGAGACGAAGACCTTGAGAACGCAGAGGTTGAAATTATTAGCCATCTGTTTTGTCCTCTTATTTTTTGGAACAGGCGGATTCTGTCAAGAGCTGAAGCAAGAGGATCAGTTAAAGAAAAAGGTGGATAGTCTATTTATACTGGCATGTGGAGGATTGGAAAAGTATCGAGATAAGCAACAGTCGGCGGAGAGCACGCTGGTGCAGATGGGAGAGAAAGCGATTTTGTGTCTTCTGGAAAAATTAAACACCCAGAGTGCCAGGGAGAGGTGGACCTTGATTCGCATCTTTGGAAAGATCGGAGACCCGGCAGTTCTGCCTGTAATAGGAAAGCTGGATAGCGACAACAAGGATGTAGTAAAGCTCTCCATCCGAATCTTGGGTGAAATAAAAGACAACCGGGCGGTAAAACCACTGGTTAGACTTTTGAATAGAAATGACTATAACATCAGAAGTCTTGTCTGTGAGTCGCTGGGAAGGATCGCCGATACTACTGCATTTAAGGAGGTGAGTTCATGTATGGAGGACTCGGTGGAGGTGGTCAGAAAGAGTGCGGCGGTTGCCTTGGGAAGGATGAAGGATGAAAGGGCAATTCCTTATCTTATTCGAGGCTTGTCTGATCCCCATTTCAGTGTTCGCATGAGCTCAGCAAATTCCTTGGTTCAGATGGGCAACTCAACGGTCGAACCTTTACTTTTCCTTTTGGACCATTCCACAGGGACGAGCCTATATCTGGCTATCGAATCCTTAGGTAAGTTAAAAGCCCCAAAAGCCTTACCCCTCCTTTTAGAAAAATTGAAGGAGGAAGACTGGGCCGTAAGAGCCTTTACGGTGCAGGCTCTGTGTGATATCGACGATCAGAGGGGAATTCAGGCTATCAAAAAGATGAAGAAGGAGGCAACACACCCATTTGTCTTAAACAAGATAAAGCAATGTTTGGAAAAGATGAGGTGAAAACATTGCGTTGGGACAAAGGTTTTAATCCCTACCTCAATTTGATATTTGGTTCAATCTGCATAGGCTAAAGTTCATCTGAGTCAAATGACCGTAGACTACCAAATCGCATAAAAAGTAAACCATGAATAAAAAACTTGATAGAAATTTCTATAATCGTCCCACGCTTCTGGTGGCAAAAGAGCTTTTGGGAAAATATCTGGTGGTGCAAAGGGATGGATGCTTTCTTTCAGGAAAGATCGTGGAGACGGAGGCATATGTTGGCTTTGATGATCCTGCCAGCCATGCCTATCGAGGAAAGACCTTTCGAAACAGGGTCATGTTTGGCCATCCGGGATATGCATATGTTTATCTCACCTACGGGATGCATCATTGTTTGAATCTGGTCACCGAAAGAGGGGGATACCCGGCAGCAGTTTTGATCAGAGCACTTGAGCCTGCCGATGGAATTGAGTTGATGAAGAAAAGGAGGGGATGCCAGAGTTTGAAGGACCTGACCAATGGTCCTGCAAAACTGTGTCAGGCGCTTGGCATCGATCGAAATTTGAATGGGGCGGATCTGAGTTCTAATATCATCTATGTCGAGGATCGGGGCGAAGCAGTTACGAAAATCGCCTCTTCTTCCCGGGTCGGCATTAAAGAGGGAAAGGAAAAAAATTGGAGGTTCTTTCTTCCTGACAGTAAATTTGTCTCCAGATGAAGGAGACGATGCTTTTGGTCAACCCTTTTCAATCTTTAAACATTTCTTAACTATATCATCTGATCTTCGTATATCTGCGGGAAGGATAATAGAACAGAATTTAGGATATATCTGGAGCATCAAACATTTTAGGATTTTTGGCTTGGACAGAATCATTGGACTTTTAATAATCGCACCTCCTATACTTTTCGCCCTGACGGTGCATGAATATGCTCATGGTTGGATGGCCTTAAAGTTTGGCGACCCCACCGCGAAAGATGCGGGTAGGTTGACCTTAAATCCCTTGTCCCATCTTGATCCCATCGGAACTTTAATGCTTTTTATCGTTCATCTGGGATGGGCCAAACCAGTGCCGGTTAATCCCTATTATTTTCGTAATCCCAAAAAAGATATGATGTGGGTCTCCTTAGCTGGACCCGGAGCAAATATGTTAACC
>JAOZNS010000132.1 GCA_029933635.1 Candidatus Zixiibacteriota bacterium
TACGGCACAACGGTTTTCGAGACCGCCCCGTTAAACCACTCCGGCACCTCTCCGAGAAAAAATGAAAATGAGTAACGGTCAATGGTCATAAAAGAGAAGAAACTAAGATTTTAATCCCTCCTCTGCTGAACTTACCCGCATTTTTATAAACGATCTTATCTCCTCCAATTTAGGTTTGAACACAAGAAAGCAAAATAAAGTTATGGCACAAAAAAGAACAAACCTCTCTAAGGTCCCACCAAGAAGATAATAGACAAAACCATAAATGGTGGGCGCAAGGGAAAGGAAAAAGATCAAAAGACCCCATTGGATCAAAGCCTGCTTGGGTGCCAAACCTTTGTAGCTTTTTTGAAGACCTTTGTCATCAGCAAGAAAGCTCCTCTTTATAATGTAAATCACTGGAATTTCACTTAAAGCAACCACCAGCAACGCCCAGAAGAGCACCCTCAAGTCGGTGCCGGCGCTCCCGCTGACTCCCTTCGCTTTGAGAAATGCTCCCACAGAAATGATTACTACCGGAGCCAGCACGTTCAGCAAAAGACCCAGATTTAAAAGCCTGGTGTGCAATCGATCAACACCCATGTAGTTGCTATCCACAGGCTCTCCTGTTCTTCTTATCTTTTCTCCAAATTCTTTTGTCGAACCTTCTCAAAAAAAACCTTAAGTATCTGACTACATTCTTCCTCCAGAATGTAAGGGAGGATCTCCACCTGATGATTTAATCGAATATCCTGGACAAGGTTATATAGGGACCCGCAAGCTCCTGCTTTGGGGTCTTTTGTCCCATAGATCAAACGATCGATTCTGCTTAAGATGATAGCTCCGGCACACATGGCACATGGCTCTAAGGTGACATACAAGGCTGATCCAGAAAGCCTCCAAGAACCAAGATAGGTGGAGGCTGCACCTATGGCAATTATTTCGGCGTGAGCTGTTGGATCGTTCAGGCTCTCCACCTGATTGTGACCCTTTCCGATTATCTTATTCTCGTACACCACCACTGCTCCAACCGGCACCTCACCTTTTTTTAAAGCAATCTGCGCTTCTCGCAGAGCACGCCGCATCCATTTTTCATCCGGACCTTCAGCCATGAACTATAAAGTGGTAATCCCTATAAACAAAGCCAACTTTGTATTTCAACCTCAAACAATATAGCAAACGCCGATTTAATTCAAAGAAATTCTAAACAAATTTTATGAATCTCACCCCAAAACAATTCATGAATTGTTTTGGGCATAAATTTCTTCATGGCAGATGGGGAATCCTCTCCGGAGAAGATGATGTTATCTAACCTTTGTATCAGCAAGTGCAATCCCAACCCCACATATAAGAGCCTATTCCTCAAAACATGCTCCCTTTACTCATGCGATCTTGGAGAAGAACAAATGTGCAATCAATCCAGCAACTGGAGGAAAGAAGAACGTGCATGCCAGCCTGATGGCGGCAAACTTGGGACTGATCAAGCTGACCTCATAGGGCAATCTTCCCACCGCCACCAACGACCAGGCGGTGATATATGCCACCACAGTTCCGATGCCAGCACCAGATTTATAGATCGAAGCTATTATTGGAAAGCTGACAAAGGGTCCACCCGGGGTCAATCCCCCAGCCACCGTTCCAAAAAGAATTCCCTTCAACCCAGCCTCCTTTCCCAGCCATTTTATGATGAATTCTCTCGGAATCAGAGCCTGAACCATTCCTGCAATTATGAAGGCAGCAATCAATAAGGGGATGATCTGTAAAAACATTCTCATCGCCCTCTTCAGCCCCTGAATATGCAGGTCTTCCCCTTGAAGATAAGCAACTACCAACAAAAGAACTGCAATGGCAAACATAACTGCTGTAGCAGTATTCATGACCGACCTCCGCTTCTAAAAATCATTCTTCCACAGTAAGAAGGGTAAGGCAAACTAAGGACTTAGTCAACCGAAAAATCGACTCTGGTTGGAAAAAAGTCTCCTTGGTAAGTTACAAAGGGTCCATACAGTTATGAAAAAATTCAAATATAAGCTTTTTTGAAATTAGGCACAGAATTTATATTAATTATCTAAGGAATTTTTTTCTTTTAACATAGAAAAAATTACTTGATTTTTATGCAAAGTTCTGTATATTGAAAATACTTGGAAAGGTAGAAGTGAAACTTGATCTCCCTGTTTCATATCTGGTAGAGGGTGGATTGGTTTTCCTCATCCGTTTTTAGGCAACCACCAATGATTTATCTGTCAAAGAGAACTCATCCTGTCAGATTCCCTTCCGTGGTAAACCAGCTATTACGCATATCCCAAACCAACTCAACCAAAAAGTTTTTCATTCCAGAGAGGAGGTGAGCCAAGATCAATCTTCACCTAATACATTAAAGTTTTACGTCTTTTACAAATTCAAGGGGAAGGAGGAGGTGATACGCAGGCATTTTTGTCCCAATGTTATGTAAACAGGTAGTCAACCTTTTCATTGAAGGAGAAGGATCATGAACTCAAAGGAGCTTATTCTTAAGACAATTTGCCTTTTGGTAGCTATTGTGTTTATGGCTCCAGCAGGTGGGTGGGCAGAAGAAATTCAGGTGAGTCAGCATAAGTATCTGACCACAAATGGAGATTATGACCGTAACCCATCTATTATCCATGACGGGGCCAACTACTGGTTGTTCTACACAAAGGGGGATCAACCCGCTCCGGCAGTTCGGGGGGTCGGTGGTTATGACCCCGATGCTGATAGTTATGTGGTTTACTATAAGACGGCTGCTACACTCGCAGGCTTAACCGGCGCACCGGAGACCAAACTGGCTTTGTCCGAGTCAGCCCGTCCCACCAATTTTGACCAACGGGTAAGCTCAGCCACCTACTTTAACGATAAGATTTACGTTTTCGTATCCAGCGGACAATCCGGCACAGACAGAGGATTATATTATTACGAATACAGCGGGGGTAGTTGGAGTGGTCCGTTCACATTGATAGCCGACGCCACGGCACGAGGAGGGCATGTCAATGTGACCAGCGATGCTAACCACGTCTATATCGTGTGGGAATCCTCGGATGGCTCTGCTGACTGTTATACCTGGGATGGCACCACTCTCAGCTCCAAGATCGACATAAGTGACGACAACATGCCCAAGATCACCTTGATGGGCACCACCTTATATGTGGTCAGCATCGAGGATGGGACCGGCGACATTGAGGTTTATTCAGCAACAGCGGGGGCGAGTCCAAGTTTCAGCTCGCATTCAACTGCCATCCCCGGCGCAGGTCTTTATGACCCATGCATTTTCAACGACGGCACAAATCTGTATGTGGTAACCGCGCCCTACGATGGGGGGAATGATCAGCAGTGGCTGATTCAAACCAAATACAGCGGAAGCTGGGCTACCGCTAAGCGGGTAACTTACGGTGGATATGATACAACCTACTGGTGGGACTATTGGCCCTGCGGTTATCACGATGGAACCGACGCTTACCTTTTCTTCACCACCGAAACCGAAAGTCCTGCATTCAGTGATGCGGAGATCGCTTATTTGAAGATGGATTGGGACCTAGGCAATGATCACTTTTGTTACATCCAGAATGCAATTGATCAAGCAAATTCTGGCGATTTTATCAACGTTTCGGCAGGGACCTATGCCGAATATCTCCATATCACCACAGACAATCTGACAATCGAGGGCGCTGGGATAGACCAGAGCATAATCGATCTCGATGGGCTCAGACCATACTGGCATTATGGCACCTGTAGCAACTCTTTTGCCAGCAGAGCCGGCGTTTATTTCGTTGGCTATGGGAGTTCTGACGAGGTGGTGGAGGATTGTGTCTTCAGAGGCTTTACGGTAAAAAATGCTGGTCTCAATCCACCTATTATCTCAACCGGCACCCACACCGGTCCAGACAATCAAGCAATTCTTACCGACGCTTCTGCCTCCTGGATCCCTGGTGCGTTAGTCGGACAGTGGGTGCATAATTATGGCGATAGAGATGTAGACTACAATCCAGCTCGTAGCTATGGACAGATCACAGCTAATACTGCTACGACAATAACTGCCACCCTTAGCGGTGGTGTGGATAACGACTGGGATAATGGTGACCCATACTTGATTACCCCCTATAAGGAGTTCTACAACACATACTGGATTCATTATCCCAGCTATGACGGTCTTAGAGGTATCAGCATTGCCAATGGCAAAAATATCCTCATCCAGAATTGCAAGGTCACGGACTGCGGGTATGGTGGCATCACCACTGGAAAAGCCCGTTGCGTCAGCACTCACAAATACAGCGAATATATAACTATCGACAACTGTATTGTAACAGATCACCCTTTGGTTGGAATAAACGTCGGAACTAACGTGGGTCCGTTTACCATAACCAATAACACCTGCGAGAGAATCAAAATGTCCCATTATGCCGATACCACCCGTGAATATGCTGGAGTTGGAATTCAGGTATCTGGCAAAAGTAGTAGCCAGACGGCATCAGGCACCATATCAGGCAACACCTGCGGTGACAATGGCTTCGAGGGCATCATCGTGCAGAAATATACCGATGGCGTGACCGTGGAGGACAACACAATCACCGGACACAATTTTGATCAGGATGGAGCAGGCATCTTCTTCTATCACTGGGGTCATCCAGAATACTGTAAAAATCATATCATCAGGAACAATACGCTAATCGGGAACATTCGTGGAATTGTTGGGTACTATGCTTCAAATTGCACCATCGAAGGGAACACCGTCACAACCGATGCTGGTACCTTCCATCCAGAGCAGGGAGCAATCAAGCTTGACGGTTGCAACAACATAACGGTGAAGGACAACACCATCAGCTCTGATGGAATTGGAATAAGCGTAGTATACTGGGAAGGATATGGTGGTGTTTCATGTTACAACAACACCTTCACCGGCAACACCATTACCGACGCTAACTTCGCAGGCATTTTCATTTCAGGAGACGCCCATGACAATGTGTTTACCGACAATATCATCACTGGGACTGACACCTTAACCCGATGGGCCGGTCAACCCTATGAGGAAACCCAGGGCGATGGCGTGTTTATTGACGACGACGCTGGCACGGGGAATGTGTTCCATTATAACAGCATCTATGACAACGCTGATGACGGAATGGAGAATCAGATCACCACCATGGTGGACGCCTTTGGCAACTGGTGGGGAGATGCCAGCGGTCCGATGCACCCAACCACCAATCCAGATGCCACAGGAGATGAGGTTAGCGACAACGTGGACTACTCCCCCTGGTGGGGCGATGATTATGTGGGTGATCCCCACACCAGTCCATGGAACTGGTATCTCAACACCTCCAACAATTCCACCATCCAAGAGGGTATTGACATCGCCAGTCCGGAAGATACGGTAAGAGTAAGGCCGGGGACATACACTGAAAACATCCTGATGGATAAAACATTGGCGCTTCTGGGAGCTGGTCAAGATTCGGTTTTGGTTTATACCGATTCCTCAGATGTGGGACCCCCCTCTGCTCCATCCTTCCAGGGCTCACAGATGGTGATAGTTGAAGCTGATAATGTCTTAATTGATGGGTTCACATTTGACGGAGACAACCCCACGTTGACTCCTCCCGGCGTTTTGGATGCTCGGAATGGAATCATCTCCAACTACAACTCAGGCGATTGGGACAGTTTGATGGTGAGAAACTGCAGGGTAAAGAATATCTACTTAAGGGGGATTTATGCCGCGGCCCAAACCTCCATCGCTGGTATCATCTTCACCAACAACACGGTGGATAACGTCAATGGCGTCTCCATGCAATCCGCTGGAATCATGTTCTGGGGAGGCAATGGGGTGGTTGATCATAATGTGTGCACCAACTCCTCCCTGGGAATATTCCTGCATGCTGGCTCTTATGGTATGGTGGAATATAATAAATCGGATACCTGTGAGTTGGGAATTGGAGTGAACGGAAATAGCAACCAAGCAATTCTTCACCGAAATCTGGTAACCAATTCCGATCAGGGCATCCAGACAATTGGAATCAACGCCCCGGTTACGATTCTGTCCGATACCATCAAGAACTGTGGTTACGGATTGGTTCTCTATGGATTGGGAGACGGAACTGCCTACGTACAGGAAAGCATCATAGATGGGTCAGGTGCTCCTTGGTCGTTGGGGGTCTATGGCTCCACCAACGTCGATCCCTGGGGGGTGGGAGATGTAAGAGCTGAATTTATGAAAAGCCAGATCATCAATAACTGGTTGGGAGTGGTACTGAATGAGCCCGCCACCGATACTACCGAAGATGTGCTGGTAACACTTGGAGGATCTTCCTCTGCCTACAATCTCATTTACGACAGCGACAGTTCGGAGCTTTATCTGGAATACTGTAATAATGACATCAATGCCACCTACAACTATTGGGGAAAATCCACCTTGGATCAGATAGAAGAGGAGATCTTTCATCAGGTGGATAATCCTTCCTTGGGCTTAGTCGACTTCTCTTCCCCTTATCTTTTAGGGGATGTAACCTTAGATGGGGTAATCGACTTAGCAGACGTGGTCTTTTTGATCAATTATATTTACCGGGATGGACCCGCACCTTATATTCTAATATTAGGAGACACCAACAGGGATGAGGTCATCGATATTGGGGATGTGGTTCTTTTGATTAATTACCTCTATCAGGAGGGACCTCCGCCAATCAGTTCCTCTAAGGCTGACAAGGTGAATATGGAGAGACGAAGACTTTCCCGTCCAGCTCCTGTTTTTGATTTAGCCAAATAGGAGCCGGTTTTTGCTCGGAAGGTGAGGAACAGAATATTTGGCTGTTATTCTGAAACTTAAGAAGAAGCCCTTTTCAAATTGATTTGAGAGGGGCTTTTTGTCTTTCCTTCAAGGATTATTTCTGTGATATCTGAGGGTCACTGGCTCAGTTTGCTCAAATGAGATTGAATTCCGGTGCATGCGTTCGGGATGCAATCCCGAACGCATCGGTGAAAGTGGACAGCCACGAGGGCTGTCCTTACAAACTCCCCATGAAGTACGCAAGCTTGTTTCCGCACTCCAGATACGTTTGTTGGTCAGGAATTCCCTAACACCTGATCGAGCGCGTAGCCAAGCCTTTATGGCTTGACCCTGCTTCGTACAGGGGTTGCACCCCTATCATGAGGAGGGCTGTGGTGTAGCCCCCCATGATTAGGGCTGAGCTTTTTTTGCCTTGACTTGTTATCTTCTTCACGTAATATAATTCATGAGAGTCATTCAGAATACTCTCTACCGACGGCAGTCAGCGAACTGCGGACTTTCTAAAAATGGCTGAGTTCAAATTAGTCTCTGACTATAAGCCCAAAGGT
>JAOZNS010000133.1:0-6671 GCA_029933635.1 Candidatus Zixiibacteriota bacterium
TCCTCCCATTGCCCTCCCTCATAGATGGAGAGGAAAGCTACAGAATTCATCTCTCCACCGATTCCACAACCTATAATTATGACCCCACCGATACGGCGGGATTGGGAATCGGGAAGCCAGCCTATGGCTGGAGGGTATGGAACAGCGAGACCGAACAGTGGGTCTATAACCAGATATGGACCCTCTCTTCGGGGATGGTGGAGGGAGGACCTATTTCCCTTCAGGAAAGCCACTATAGATTCTGCGATGCCAACAGCGGGGTACCGGTCTTGGGTCTGGAGATGACCCAGACCATCTATCAATGGAACTATAGCTACAATCAGGACTACCTGTTTGTGGTCTTGGAGATTAAAAACGTTTCAGAAAACGACTATCCCGATTTTGCCTTCGGGCTTTATTGCGATTTTGACGTGGGTGGTTACTATCCTCCTACTCATGAGAATGGGAGGTTGGGGGACCTGGTGGCTTTTGACTCCACCATGAACTTAGCTTGGACCTATGATGAGGATGGATATGATCCGGGCTGGGGAGCTTTGGTCAAAACCGGCCTGATGGGAACCAAGTATATTGAGACCCCGGATAACATCGGGATGACCGCCTTCAGGACCGGAAGGTGGGAGGATTTACCTCAAACTGATCCGGGCAAATACGCTCTGATCAACAGTGAGCAATTTGACCGAAGTCTTCCTCCAACGGATCAATACTACATTCAGTGCACCCGGGGAATAAACCTTTCTTCCGGTAAGACCATTCGGGTGGTCTTCGCTCTGGTGGCTGGTCATGATGAGGCTGAGCTTAAAGACAATGCCTCCATGGCTCAAGTGATATATGATAATCATTTTATTGGTCCTGAACCTCCTCAGCCAGCTAAGCTGGTGGCAACCCCAAGTTATCGAAAGGTCAAGCTCACTTGGGATAATAGATCTGAGTCCTCGGTGGATCCCCTGACCGGTAAAATGGATTTCAAAGGCTATAAGATTTACAGAAGCACTGATATGGGACAAACCTGGGGAGATCTGGTAAGAAATCCAGATGGAAGCTTGGGACCCGATTTCGTCCCCATAGCCATATTCCAGAAGGAGAGCCCCACCGATATCTTGCCCCATACCTTCATCGATAGCAATCTGGTGAATGGAATGGAATATTGGTATTCAGTGGTCTCCTTCGATGAAGGTGATACCAGCGTTCCCATACAGTCGTTGCAGACCGCATACGGAAGACCGGGAGAGGATATCAACTGTGTTTTTGCTTATCCCCGAACCGATCCAGCCGGATACTATCCAGCCAGCGCAACTGTTAAGCATAACTACTATGGAAATGAAGAGAAAAGTGACGGAACGGTAACTCCTGTGGTATTCGATGAAGGCGCACTCACCGACCATGAATATAAGGTGGTCTTCACCGACGACCCGTTGGTCACCTACTGGCATGTGGTGGACTTGGTCACAGGAGATACCGTCATGAAGAACCAAACCAAACAATCGGGTGATCTGGAAAGCTATCCGGTGGCGGATGGTATACAGATTATCGTGACCAACGGGGAAAGGGAACCAAGCTTTTATGGTCAGACCCAGTTCGGCACCTCCGGTGGTGCCACCCTCCACATGGAATATTTCTTGGGAAGCATGGGAGAGCTATTCGGCTATCCGGTGGGAGGGGATATGCACTTCCGTTCCACCTATGAGCTTAGATTCACCGAGCAGGGTTCGCAAGGATACAGCTTCTTTGATGACGTTACTCCGGTTTGGGTTCCCTTTGAGGTATGGAACACCACCACTGGACAGCAGGTGCTGGCGGAGGTATATGATCAAGCACAGAATGGGGTCTGGGATCCAGATCATTATGATTATCTGGACATCGTGAACGTTCCCTATGACGGACAACCCCATCCGGAGGCTTTCCCTTACTATCATGTCTGGTTCTTTGCTTTTGCACCAACCGACACCGAGTATTCGACCGGGGATATCTATCAGATCAAAGGAGCCAGGCTGAACGGTCCGGATGATGAGTTCGTCTTCAGTGCAGGAGGGATCGATCCCCAAATGGCAAAAGATCAGCTATCCGAGATCAAAGTGGTTCCCAATCCATATATAGCTCACGCCCTATGGGAAACCAAAGAGGGAAGAAGGAAGATTCAGTTCACCCATCTTCCAGATGAATGCACCATCCGCATCTACACCCTGGCAGGAGATCTGGTGAAGGTGATTGAACACAACAATGGAACCGGCACAGAAGATTGGAACATGCTGAACAAAAACCAACAGGGAATCGTTCCGGGCCTCTATTTCTATCATGTGGAATCCAAATATGGGGACAAAATAGGCAAATTTGCAGTCATAAAATAAACCAAATGGTTGATCAACGGGATTGGACGGATGAAGCACCAATAGACCCTTAAAAAAAATAACAATCACATTCTAATAATTTTAAAGGTTAAAAGGGAGGAATTAACAAATCCACTGGTTTCAAATTCGGATAAGGAGGGGAAATGAAATCTAAATGGCTGTTTTTGTTCAGCATTTTGTTGATATTGAGTCTGACAAACTTAGGGTATTCCGGAGAGTTTTCCCGGGTGGGCACAGTTGGGGCCCAGTTTCTTAAAATCGGTATGGGAGCCCGATATGTTGCCATGGGAGAAGCCTCGGTGGCATCGGTCAATGATGCTTACGCCATGTATTGGAATCCAGCCGGACTTACTGAGATATCCTCCTCCAATCTATCACTTACCAACGTGGATTGGGTCTCTGACGTTCAGCTCAACCATGTTAGCTTGGGAAGATCCTTAGATCAGAACAGCGCTTTTGGGATCAGTCTGACTGCCTTAACCACGGGGGACATGGAGGTGACCACGGTGGAGGAACCAGAAGGGACCGGAGAGACTTTCACCGCCTCCTCTTATGCATTAGGGTTAGGATATGCCCGAAAATTCACGGATAGATTCTCTGCCGGTGTCATCGGAAAGTACATATGGGAAAGGATCTCAGAGGAGAGAGCCTCAGGATTTGCCTTCGATTTTGGAACCCTATTTTATACCGGCTACAAGAGCTTGCGGATAGGGATGAACATCTCCAATTTGGGTCCCGAAATGAAGATGCAAGGTCCAGAGCTGGACGCCTTTTACAACCCCCAACCGGGCAATCAAAATTATGATAACGTTAAAGCCAAACTATCTGTGGATCCTTATGACCTTCCTCTGATCTTCAGGTTTGGAATAGCTTATGATCTGGTCGATTCCCCAGAATCAAAGCTGACCCTAAGCCTGGAGGCTAAGCACCCTAACGATAATGTTCAACAGGCAAGTTTCGGGGGAGAATATCTGTGGAAAGAGACCTTTTCCTTGAGGGCTGGATATAAGCTGAATTACGAGGAGGAAGGTCTAACCTTGGGGGGAGGAATAAAGGTGAAAGCTGGCGAAACCGCAAGATTAGACATAAGCTATGCTTGGGCAGATTTCTCACGCTTAGCCAGCGTTCATCGATTCTCTCTGGGATTTGAATTTTGATACAAACTTTGGCTGAAGATTTAACCATAGCTTTCTGAAGCCTTCAAAAGGTATCAGTCGGGCAGGAGCATAATACCTGTCCGACTTTTTGTTTGATAAGTCCGAGACATACGATTTCAGACCGCGCCTTTGGTAATTTTTATTCGCTTGCCCAATTTTAAAGGTATAAGGCTCTCCCAATACCCCCTTTAAGGTGATTTCATCTCTATCACTTTAGAAAGTGAGTAAGGGGTAAGATGTAAGATGAGAATTTTGCTTGCATTATTAAGTCATAGACAGGTAAGAGAATATCCAGAACAACCAAGTTAAGTTTTCAGGTGATCTGTCGATAAAAAAAATGATTATAGCGTCCCCAAAGTTATGGAACGTCCCCTAACTTTCTGCCTGAGAGCCACAACGATGCAAGAGTTGAAAACATGTAAATTTGGATTTACCCTTCTTGATGACTAAAAGAATCTGAAGGACGTTTGGTCTACTTCTTAAACAGGAAGGAAACGTCCGCTGATACTTGATCATACTTCAGATTGAACCAGATTCTAAGCTTAGAATCAAAAAAATTGGACAAGGTGTTTGTTCTTAAAAAAGAAGGATAGAAAGCGTCCCATGCGAATAGGAATTTTGGGTGGAGGACTTACTGGCTTAACGGTTGCTTTTTGTCTTAGGCAAAAGGCTTCCCAACGATTCGAAGTTGAAGTTCTGGAGAAAGACTCAGAGTGCGGAGGTTTGCTTAAAAGCCTGGTAAAGGAGGGTTTCACCTTCGATTATGGTGGTGCTCACATAATATACTCCAAGGATAAAAATTCGATCCAGTTCATGTTAGACCTCCTGAGAGGAAACTATTTCAGAAAAAGGCGAAACAACAAAATCTACTTCAAGGGTCGATTGGTCAAGTATCCCTTTGAAAATGGGCTGGCAGATCTTCCCAAACAGGATAACTTCGAGTGTCTTTTCTCTTATCTAAATAACCATCATCCCCGTAAGCCCACCAATTTCAAGGAATGGATCTATTCCACCTTTGGCAAAGGGATAGCTGAAAAATATCTGATCCCTTACAATGAAAAGGTATGGAATTATCCAACGGAGAGGATGAGCCTGCACTGGGTGGAGGGGAGGGTTCCCAAACCCCCGGTGGAAGATGTGATAAAATCGGCTTTGGGAATTCCCACGGAAGGGTATACCCATCAGCTCTATTTCTATTATCCACGGAAAGGAGGCATTCAGGCATTAATAAAGGGGATGGAGGAGAAAATCCCTGAAGTTGTGAGAAACTTTGAGGTGAAAAAAATAAAAAAGGAGAAACAAGGATGGGTGGTTTCCAATGGAAAGATCACCAAAAGATATGACTTTTTGGTCTCCACCATTCCCATTTTTGACCTGATCTCCGCCTTGGACAGGGTACCTCACCGAGTTGGGCATGCTCTGAGGGGATTGAGATATAATTCCCTTATCACCGTGATGTTGGGTCTTGAAGGTGATGACCTGCCTAATTTCACCGCGATCTATTTCCCCAATTCCGAGGTTAAGTTCAATCGGATCGCCTTTCCTTGGGTATTCAGCGGATATAATACACCCCCAGGGAAATCTTCCCTGGTTGCAGAGATAACCACAAGAGAAAACGACCCCCTCTGGAGAACTGATGATAAAAAGATCGTGCAGGAGGTGACAGGGGACCTCTATCGACGAAAATTGATAGACAAAAAGTCGATCTGTTTTGCCGAGGTAAGAAGATCAAAATATGCCTACATAATTTATGACCAAGATTACCTGAAAAACATCAAGACGATTCGCAACTTTGTCCGCAACCTGGGGATTTGGCTTTGTGGCAGATTTTCAGAATTTGAATATCTCAACATGGATGCTTGCGTGCAAAGGGGCATAGATTTAGCAAAAAAAATAGAGGGTAGTTCCATAATGAAATCATTTTCTTTAAAGCCAAAAAAAGGATAACTCTATGAAAGTTGATCTTATTGAGCTTTTAGCTTGCCCCGTCTGCCAAAGGTTCCCCCTTGAAATGAAAGTCCACCATCGTCGAGATGAAGAGATAATTGAAGCAGACTTGACATGTGGATCTTGCAAGAAGACTTATCCGGTAAAAGATCGCATACCGGTGATGTTACCTGATTTGAGGGAAAGGGGAATCCTCGACAGTTCCGACTCAAAGCTAACCAGCCTGTTAGACCACAAATCATATGAAAAACACAAAGAGATCAGAGAGGCTAACATCATCTACTACGATTCTGTTGCGGAGGTTTATGAGGATGAAGTGGAACAAGCAGTTCATCAGAGCGATTTCAACCAAAGAAGGATGGATAGGATCATAAGAAATGTGGCTGAAAAAACTCAAAAGGATTTATTCTTGGATTTGGGCTGTGGAACGGGAAATGTGTTGAAATTTGGGAATAAGTATTTTCGAAAGGCTATTGGAATTGACGTCTCCTTTAACATGTTGAAAAGGGCGAAACAGAATAACCTGGAGGTGATCCAAGCAGACATTATGTTTCTCCCCTTCAAGCCCTCACTTTTTGATGTGGTCTCCATTTTTTCGGTACTGCATCATCTCTATGACTATCAGAAGGTTTTCACGCAGGTTAGTCGGGTCTTAAAAAAGGGTGGATTCTTATATTCTGATTGGGATCCAACGAAAAAACCGCTGCCAGATCCCCAAAAAATCTCATGGAGACTATACCAGCTAATGGAGAAAGCACCTTTCCCGCCTTTGAGGTTAGCTAAACGAAGGCTAAAAGTTGTACTTAAAAGGGGAAACGATCACAAAACCTCCATGGATTTTCTCAAGATAAGACCAGAGTTAAAAGAGATAAATGCCAAAGCTGAGTTTCATAACCTTAGGAGAGAGCCAGAAAGAGGAATAGATTTTGAAAGGGTAAAAAGAAGCCTGATGGAGAATGGCTTTACCAATATCCAGCCAACATTTCATTGGGAGGGGAAATCATTAGCTCAGCTGCCGCTCTCACTGAAAATGAAATTTTTCTTTTTGAGATTTCAGGACCAACCACTGGAGAATTTTTTGGAAAATCTAATGATCGTCTCACAAAAAAGTGAACCATAAGAATCATTTTGCCGGCTATTAAGAAATCTATCCAGAGCGGCTTAGGAGAAAAATCGATTAAGATTTTATATCTATTTTTTGAACTCGTTGATGGATAAGACA
>JAOZNS010000133.1:6681-7294 GCA_029933635.1 Candidatus Zixiibacteriota bacterium
AATATGGCTTATAAATAAGAAAAGGTCCATTCTGAGATCAAAATGAGCATACCGTTATCTACCTCAATTAGAAGCCCAAAAGACCTGTCCGAACAGCATAAGGACTTAAAAGAGCCTTTCAAACAAGAGGATCAAAACAGGGCCAAGGTGATATTAAAAAACTCAGGTGCCTTGGGCCTCTCTACCGTCTTAGGAAAGATCTTCTATTTTCTTTTGTTTATCCTCATCGGTAGATATTTGGGACCTTCTGATCTGGGCAGATTTACCTTTGCCCTCTCCTTTGTAGGCATGTTTGCGGTGATAAACGACTTAGGACTGAATATCCTCTCAGTCCGGGACGTAGCCCAGGATAGAGGTTTAGCAGAAAAATATCTGAGTAATATAGCCAGCCTGAAAATAGTATTAGGTCTGCTCGCTTTCGTCGCCACCATGCTGGTGGTGATCCTGATGGGTTACCCAGAGGATAACATCAAGATGGTCTTATTAATTGCGTCGATGACCTTTTTCACCACCCTCTCCAGTGGATTAAGATGGCTCTTTCAAGCTTTTCAAAAGCTTGAATATGATTCAATAATCTATGTGATTAAGAACATGTTATTCCTTTGCTTGGGAT
>JAOZNS010000346.1 GCA_029933635.1 Candidatus Zixiibacteriota bacterium
CTAGGGTAGAGGAGGTATTGAGAAAATCGGTATAGGTTATCTCACCGGGAACCGTGGTCTCCGGAACCCAATCACCATCGTCCCAGGACCAGATCTTGCGGGAGACCGCATTGGACCAACCATGGCCTGCCCAGTTGACCACCCCGTATTTATTGTTCCGCCAGTCACTGGTAAAGGCTGCTTCACTGAGCGCGTTCCAGGAGTATGAAGAGGGAGCTAACCCGGATTGTTCGCTGTAGTGGCTAATTGACCAACCCGACATCAGGTTGTTCTCTATTAGGTTCATCAGGTATGCACCATCGGTTACCGCATAGCCATTGTTGTCCTCGTTAGCAAACCAGTAGATGGCCCCGGCGTGGAGGGCTCCCTTCTTCCAGGAGGCCACAGTTCTGTCGAAGATTACTGATTTGTTTAGGGTAGTAGTTATCTCGCTTAGGTTATTTGTAGGAATCCGTCCCACATATACCTCGGCGGCAAAATCCGGCCAGTCTTCAGAGTATCCATATTCACCGTAGTATCCATCACCGTCCTTGTCCCAAGAATAGCTATCTGCTAAGGAGAGATCGGCATAATAGTAATCGGTAGGCACCTCGCCACTGGTGGTATTAGGGGTGCCTGCATTGTTCGTATGATTGTTAGGATCCGGATAGCAGTAGCGCATAGGGACAGTCGAATAATCTCCCACTATGAGCACATATTTTATCCCCCAGATGGGATAATAAATCCTCAAGAAGTTACGGATCCTTGCCGCAAGGTCACTCCCTGAACGATTGGTGATCAGGGTATCTGTAGTGAGAACGGTCTTCACCTTATATCCCAAAGAATCCTGCTTCCAACTGATGAAATTAGAGGAGGTTATCCCACTTTGTAGAGCGCTGGTGGTGATGATTACATAATCGTGGGATTGAACTTTAGGACGGACTCCTTTAGGTTCATACCACTTCTTTGCCTCCGTGAAGTTAACGAATAGCCTTGCCGCCTGCTCATCGGCGATGGTATCCCACTTCATTTGTTCTACTCTCTTGGCCTCAGCACTTCCAGGGAGAGGGAGTTCATAATCTATGGATACCTGAGCACCTTCATAGGAGATTAGCCTTCCTGATTGCGGATAATACCGAAAAGGATAGAAGGAGACAGAGGCATAGGAATATTTCCGCAGACCACCAGATCCGGTGAGCCTTCCCCTTTCCTCTGGGTAAGGCTGGTCGGAGGAATAAACGGTTCGTTTATTCCTCTCCCATTCCTTTTGTAACTTTTGGATGAGCTCCGGGGCTTGCACTGAGGGGATAATGGGGGGGCAAGGGATGATCCGATAGGTTCCCGGAAGCTGAGTGGCTCCCTGTCCCCTGACCTCTACAGATCTCACCCGAGCACCGGGTGGCAGGGCGATCATAAAGTCCTTCGCCGGAAGCATCGGCTTTCCCGGTTCCATCAGGTAACCGAATCCATCCATCTCGATTCGTTGTCCATCATTTGCTTGGACTATTCGATACTTCCCTGCCTTTATGGACAGGGTAAGGTTCTCTGCGGTGGCAAAAGAGGCCATAGAGAGGGTGAAGATCGCTAAAAGAACCTTGATTGGAAAGATTCTCCTCATTTTTTCCTCCTTGTTTTTGATGGTGATTAGGCAAGATCTCTAACCGTTTTTCCTATTTTTCCATTAACACCTCCTTCTCGTTCTATTTCCCAAACAAAAAAGGGCCCCTCTCTTGCCCCGTGAACAGAGGAGGACCCTTAAAAATTCAGCCCATAGTTTGGCATGACTTAACTCCCTGACAAGGATAAGTCGAGCCAATTACCAAAACTTAATATAAACATTGGGAAAGGAATTGTCAAGGGAAATTTTCGAGGTTGCTG
>JAOZNS010000134.1 GCA_029933635.1 Candidatus Zixiibacteriota bacterium
TAAGCCCATGCAGTATAATAATACGTCACCGAACTTATGAGATAAAGCACTTAGTAAAGGGAAAGGCATTACTTGATTCAGCCGATATTGTTATCTTCAGTTCTATACTTTCTAAGGTCAAATCCCATTTTCTTCTCCATGGTGCTGTCTTATCCTCAAACGGTAAAGCTTTGGTGCTCTCCGGGCTCTCTGGGTCAGGGAAAACAACCCTTGCCTTAGAATTAACTCGGAGAGGACTCCAATTCCTATCCGATGAAATAGCAGCCATCTCCCGCTCCACTCATCTCATCCACCCCTTCCCCCGGGCAATCGGAACCAGGAAAGAGACTCTAAATTTCCTTAACTATATTGACATTCCCTGTGATAGACTCCACCACACCATAAGCGGAGAGAAAAAGTGGATAGTTGACATCGAGGAACTCTTTGATTCCCCATTGGGAGGGATATGCAAAGGTAAATGCCTAATCCTCCTGGAAACTGTGCCGGAGAGAATGGAAAGTAATTATCAAAACATCGATATTGCCCTGAAGAGAATTGACTATAACTTAATCAAACAGTTAAGGAAAATAAAGGGGGTAGAATATCAGACTCTAAATTCCGATGGCAACTATTGCTTTGCTCGCTTTAAGGTTGAGAAGAAAAAGGGGGTTCAAAAGGAGTTCTTAGAAATCTGCCAAGATTATAGGGAATCAATATTATACAGGGTCAAGGTGGTGGAGAAACCTCCTAACCCCCATAATAACCCCAAACTTTTCCCTATCCCTAAGATGGAAACTGCATTGGAGCTTTTCGGAAATTTGCAAAATATAGTAATCAATGATGGCTTGATGTCTAGAAATTTTTGTGAAAGCCCTCTCCAAATCCTCTTTGAATTGATTGATGCTATCGATAATATGGAATGTTACCGGTTGTTGGTGGGAAATCTTAAGAAGACGGTTAATCTTATCTCTAACTTGGCAAAATGAACTTTCACTATGCATTTGAGCACCAAAATCATTGAAAAACAATCAGTAGAATCATTTGCCCAAGATCAGGGAAAAATCAATAACGACTGATCAATGCCTATCTCCTGATCTCTGACCGTGGTTAACTATTGCACTATTTGAGATGAAGATCCTGCTTATAAATCCCCCTCGGCACAAAGCTCACACTTTAAATTACGGCTATACCTTTTCTCCGGCACTAGCCTGCATTTCAGCCATGCTAAGGAAGAACGGGTTTAGCCCCCAAATTCTGGATCTCTTTGACAACCATAATTGGAAAAATATAAAGGAGATCCTATCAAAAGAAGAGCCAGACCTAGTGGGAATAACCTGTCTGACTAATACCCGAATGAATAGTTACAGGCTAGCCTCTATTAGCAAGGGGATCAACCCTAATGTAAAGGTTGTTTTAGGTGGACCTCATCCCACAGTTATGTACCAACAGGTGCTAGAGAACTATCCAGTAGATATTGTAATTATAGGAGAGGGAGACTTGACCTTTCTGGATGTAGTTAAAGCCTTAGAAGATGGAACTCCCTTAGAAAGAGTTAAAGGAATAGCCTTCAAAAGGGGAGCCAAAATTATTAAGACAGAACCTCGACCGTTGATTACAGACTTGGACTCCCTCCCAATGCCCAATTATTACCATTTAGAGAGCAGAGAAAATAGAGGACCTTTGAGGACTGGAGTATCTATCGGTCGAGGTTGCCCCTACAATTGTCAATTCTGTGCCTCTTCGAGTGTCTGGGGAAACATCTATAGAGCTAAATCGGTAAAGAAGGTGGTGAATGAGATTGAGGATATCCTGGAGAGGTCTCGGGAGAAGATAATTTTTATTGGGGACGATATGATTACGGCAAGCGAACGAGAGACCATAGAGTTTTGTGAAGAAATTTTAAGGAGGAGACTGGACTTCCGCTGGTATGCTAATGCCCGGGTAGACTCTGTTTCCGAAACCACATTAACTATGATGAAAAAAGCGGGTTGTATAATGATCTGTTATGGTGTAGAATCTGGTTCGCCTAAGATATTGAAAAACATAAAAAAGAAAATCACTGTTGAACAGATTATAGATGCCTTCGAGCTAACCCATCGAGTTGGAATCACCTGCCAGGCCACAGTTATGATTGGTAATCCAGGAGAGAACCCAAGTACAATAGCAGCGACCGAGAGGTTGCTGAATATAATAAAGCCTGATTATCTCTGGGTTTCCATGGCCACCCTCTATCCTGGAACTGGATTGTATATATTAGCTAAACACCAGGGACTGATTAACGACGAATACTGGCTTTCCAATAGAATAGCTCCCATATACAGGGGATCTATGGGATTCTGGAAGATGTTTTTTTATAAGTGGAAGATGAATTTCAATCAATTTAAACGACAAAAGGGAATTTCCAGATTTATAAGGTCCCTTCTCTCTGAAATTTCGCTCAGCAGGCTTAGAGAAGGTTTAGCTCAAGTTTTGCATTAATCACCTCTAAAGGCGTGTTCTCCAGTAACCTATTCTTATCAATCAAAAATGGAATTAAAAGACCCGTTATTCAATCCTGTTGTCTCAATGACCCTGCGGTTAGGCCCTCCTCTTCGCAGTAAAACCAAACTCGTCCCAAGTGTAGCTCCTAAGAGAAGAGCTGAATCCGGTAAGCGAGGTATCATTAAGATTGCGGGAAACAGCATGAGCCCCTTATTGTGTAATGGTTCCAAGGTAATTATAGAACTCAGCACAGAGGGAATAAAATGGGGAGATACTGTGGTTTTTCATCAAGGCGATAATCTGATAACCCATAGGATTGTTAGAGTCAAAAAGAAAGGTAATGTTCAACTCTTTCAGACGAAAGGAGATAATGCTCTCAATTTTGATCCTCATCTAATTGGCAAAGGTGAGTTGATGGGCAAAGTTATCGGTCTGGTAAGAGACGATGCCATCGTTGATTTGGCATCTGGTTGGTGGCAAATAGGGGGACAGTTTTTAGCACTCTATTCGTATTTTGTCGGGTTGGTAGTTAAAACAATTAAATTTTGCACTAACTTAATCTTTAAAGATAAAAAATTTAGTTCCTGCTCCCTCGGGGGACGTGTTCTCTTGTTCGCTTCATCTATTTTCCCCCGAGCAATCTTTTGTTTGCTCCAATTTAAACTCAGAAAGATTGGGCTACGCGGATGAACCTATCAATCGAAGATAGATTGTTATTAAGTTGCGCCAGAACCCAGATGGACGAAAGGATAGTGGAAAAGGCCAGGGAACTCCTCTCCGGAGCTCTAAATTGGAATTATCTACTGAAAAACAGCTCAAATCATGGTATCACCCCGCTGGTTTTCTATAATCTAAGGATAATTGATAAGTTTGGTATCGTCCCTAAGGAGGTATATAGAAAATTTGAGAGAGCCTATTACGCCAATCTCCATCATAATATGAAGATTTATGATGAACTCAGTAGAATCTTACGAGAATTACAGGATGCAAATATCAAAGTTATACTGCTTAAAGGGGCAGCGATAGCAGAGCTTGCTTATAACGATTTGGCCTTAAGGCCGATAGGTGATATTGACCTTTTGGTGCAGGAACAAGATTTCCCGAAAATCAAGGAGTTGCTTGTCAACATTGGCTATGAGCCAACGGAGTCTTTGCCTATATTAGCCCCCGGTGAAGCTGTGGAATATGCCCACTACTTTGAACAGATAAGGTTCTTTAATGAAGGTCAGTTGCTCATAGAAATACATTTTAGATTGGTGAACATGGGTATACCAAAGGTTGAAGAAATGGTTTGGCAAAATGCTGTTCGGGTAAAGATATGCGGTGTTGATACCTTAACCCCTTCTGTGGAGGATTCCCTATTGCTCCTCTGCATCCACGCCAATCAACATAACTATTGTATGATAAGGCTATTCTGTGACATCGCTGAATTAATAAGAAATTTCTCGGGAGAGATCAACTGGAGGAGCTTCTTGGATATTGTGAGAAAAAGGAGATTAAATAGCTCGATCTATTACACTTTATATTTCACCAGCAAATTATTAGGTGTGAACATACCTCAATATGTCTTAGCTAAACTGAAGCCTGGTCACCTAAGAAGGATATTGTTTGAGATTGTTTGGGATAAAAAAAGGGTTTTACAATTGAGGAGTCTTAAAAGACCTGATAGAACGGAAGGTCCCACTTATTACTTACTGGAGGTAGATGGGTTAAGAGATAAGCTAACTTATCTACGTAAAGTTATGTTTCCTCCCATGACGTGGTTATCCTCATATTTCCCCCTTGTTAAATCAAAGTGGTTGTATTTTAAGCATTTTACCAACTTGGCAGTAAAGGGTTTAGAAGCCTTTGCTAATACAAGACTGAAAGATAAAGAGGAACTATTAACAGTTGAAAAAGAGAGAAAGAAATCAGCATAATTTTACTCCAATTGAAGAATCTATCAGTGGGAGGAAGCTAAAAGTATTGGAGTTGGTTATTGTCTGTGCCTGTCTATGCCTTCTCTTGAGCCACCTTTTTACCTCCTTCTCTTACAGCAATTGGTTCTGGGGGGTTAACTATCTCTACTTTTTCCCTCCTTTCGTGCGCTGGTTAGTTACCATGATAGGAATCATAGCCTGTATCCCCTCAGTTGCCAGGATTTTCTTCAAAACATTAAAGAAAATTCCTTCCTTAAACCCCTCTAAAGGGTTAAAAAGAATAGATAGAAGGATATGGTATGGCTTAATCAGTTTAACCTCTTTTGGACCCTTTTGGTTGCTTAGATCAAAAACCCATTTTTTAGGTGATGGATATTTATTAATTAGTTCACTCAATATAGGTTCACCTCTCTCCTCCCGACGGCATCTATACTCATACATTAACAAATTTTTACACACAATTTCTGGATGGGATGCCGCTATCACCTGCGCTTTGATTAGTTGCTTCTGTGGAACCCTTTTCGTTTTTGGTGTCTTATTGCTTGGCGACTTTTTTACTAAGGATAATCTGAAAAGGATATTAGTCTGGGGTCTCTTGCTTTCTATGGGTGGGATGGAACTATTCTTCGGTTATGTTGAAGTCTATTCCTTATTAGTAGTGGGTATCGTTTATTATCTCCTCTTTTCTTTATACTACCTCAACCGTAAGTGTTGTCTGGTTATACCTGCTATGGCACTAACGGTTACCTTTTTCGCCCACGATTCGGCCATTTGTCTTTTCCCCTCCCTTCTTTATCTTTTCCTGCTTATGGGGAAGAACACGTTTCGAAAAGACGATACTCAAGGGATTTCGAAAAGGGCTTTACTGATTACTTCTGTCTCGATCTCTATCTACGTTTTCTTCTATGGATTATTAACACTTCTTTACCGACATAGTCAGGCAACGCTTGCTGGGAAGATTTACAAAGGCTTAGGGCCAATGTCTTTACCTTGGAATAAGCTATGGCTTTTCTTTACTGGATTGATGCCATTAAAGGGGAATCCTCTAACAGGAAATCACGGGATGTTCTCTTTTGTTCATTTGTCGAACATAATAAACGAACATATCCTCATAGCCCCTATAGGACTTGCCCTTTGTGGGTTAATGCTTATGATTGTCGATTGGAGGAAAATTCTTCGCAACCAAGTAGCACTTTTTCTGGGAATTGCCTCAGTTCTCTATTTTCTACTCAGTCTTACTTACAATCCACTTAATGGAGCCAGCAGAGATTGGGATGTTTTCACCCCCGCAGGTCTTCTCTATACTCTTTTAGCTATTTATCTGTTAACAAAAAATTTGCACAATCGCAGAAGCCTAAGATATCTAACCGTAATTCTTGTGCTTACTTCCATTCTCCTCAGTATTCCATGGATCGTTGTTAATGCTGACGAAATAAAAGGGTTAAACAGATTTCAGCTAATGATAAGCTCAAAACCTCATTGGTCGAAGCATGCTATCGGTTACGCCTATGACGGATTAGCTCACTATTTTTACGGTAAAGGACAGATTAACCAAGCTGCTAATAAATGGAAGAAGGCATTGGATTTTTCTTATAATCCTCGATATGCTCTATGTCTAAGTGGGGCATATTATAATCTTGGAACCTCATACCTAAAAAATGGTTCAATAGACCTGGCCATACAAGAAATAAAAAGAGCGATAGATATTAATCCTAACATAGCTGAAATGCATAATAATCTTGGGATTGCATATGAAGAGAAAGGACTATATGAAAAGGCAATAGGAGAGTATCAGGCGGCACTAAAAATTAACCCTATGTTTACTAATGCCCATCACAATTTAGGTGATCTTTTCTACCGGCTTTATAAAAAGGCCACAAATGGTACCCCTTCATACAACCTTACCAAAAATCAGCTTAGAGAAAAGGCAATCTATTCATATAAGCAATTCATCCGATATTGGACAGGCGATCCTAAATACACAAGAACGGCAGAGGAAAATATTAGGAAACTAAGAGCAACAAAATAACCGACAAAACATTTTAGGAGATAAATCCAGAGTATTACTTTTTTTTCAATAACTTAAGCGGGGTTAGGTGGAGAAAGGCCACATAAGTACTGACTTTTAGTTTATGAACTTCCCAAGTGCGGCGCCAATAAACCTGTAGCTAATGATACTGAAGATAGATGGTAACCAGGGTGGAGAGGAGGAGCCAAGGGAAGGGGAAAAGATAGGGGTAGGAAAAGAGGTGATGGGGGAAAGAGGGAAAGGGTAGGAAGTGGGGAAGTCCTCCTACCCCATCCATCCGCTCTTACCGGTCGAGAACCGGTAATTGGTCTGAAAAAGGGTTGAGGAGCCTCTGAAAATGGCCTATAATATGGCCAACAGGAGGAGGTTCTTCAATGACCTATTACCAGATGATTAGAGGGGTGTCCAAGTTTGATTTAAGGCTTCAGATAGTAGAGAGGGCAAAGCAGGTAGGGGTTAGCCAGGCTGCCAGGGAGTATAGGACCACCAGAAACACTGTGCGTAAGTGGCGGGAGAGATACAGGCAGGAGGGATTAAGGGGGCTTGCCGATCGCTCCCGGGCACCCCGGAGGATACCTCACAAGACGGCCAGGGAGGTGGAGGAGAGGGTAATTGAGCTGCGGAAGAGCCATCCTGCCTGGGGGCCTGAGCGGTTGAAGTTCCACTTTGAGCTACCCATCTCTACCAAAGCCATAGCCAGGATAATTAGGCAGGCGGGGTTAACCAGGAGGAGGAAGAAGAAGTGGAGGAAGAAGAGGGACTTGAGGGAGCAGAAGAAGAGGCTGGGGGCACTGGAGTTTATCCAGTTAGACACCAAGGATCTAGCGGATATAGGGAAGTATTGGCCTCAGATGAAGGTATGGGGACTTCCCCGGT
>JAOZNS010000135.1 GCA_029933635.1 Candidatus Zixiibacteriota bacterium
TAGCTTTGGTTTCAACCATATTCCCAATGAAGAGGGAACTGTCCGCAGGTCATTTGGCTCAACTGAGATCCATAGGAGATGATAATTGCGGGGGGTTATAAAACTGAAACGATTTATTTAAGGAGGTTGAGATGAAGCTCAATAAATATTTAATTGTAGTTTTCGTTGTGGTTGCATACTTAGTAGTCCAGATGACGTTGAATCTTTCTGTTGCAGAAAATGTTGGTGATGTGCATTGTCCAAAGGTTGACTTGCTTCAAGGGAAGATTCTTTCTTCTATTATGAAGATTGCTGACAACAAAGAGCTATCGAAATCTGATAGAATGGAAAGATATGAAAAGATCGTTAAAGAATATTCAATTCGCATTAGAATAGCTTATTGTGATTGTTTGCTTGAGCAGAACTATAATTCGGCAGTTGTTGAGCTTAGAAAGAGGCTGAATCTGGAGCTAAAACAACTGTTGGAGGAGCAATGAAGAAACTTATAATTTTTGTATGTATTATTTTCCTTATTGTCTTTATGTCAGTGTGTATACATTCTGGATAAGATGGAGGCAATTGTTATCGTTGTTTAAATGACTGTGCCAGCGATTACGCTAATTGTTATAGCGGGTGTGACATTTTTGATGATGCTTGTTGGGATCATTGTTTAAATTTGTTTATTATGTGTATAAGCGAATGTGATTGTGAAGGATTCGCTGGTGAGATTTTGATATATTGAAAAGTCGATTGATCGCCTGTCTCAACTGAGATCTATAGGAGGTGTGTTTCATCTTACCTTTGGCTGAGCGTCTTTTGTTTTTCGCATACACTTATCCAGCCTGTCAACTCCTCTACCATCTTCTTTATTTCGATATCAGGATTCTTCAGAAGCACGGGTGCATTGATCCTGATTTTATCCTTTGAAATATTTAAGCGATAACAACCTAAGCGATTGTTTTCAAGGAGGGATTGCCCGGGACTTAAGTTTGGCTTTACCTGTTTTTTCAGCCTGTGCAGGTATCTGGTCTGGTTCTCGCCAGGCTCAAAATCATTTTTGTGGATCCATCCATCTTCCTTTCTAAAAGCCGCCCAAGTTAGTTTCATCAGATACTTAAAGCTTTTAGCAGGCAAAAGGGTTCTTCTTCCGTTTATCAGCACCAGGAATTTATCCTTCACCGGCGTTCCTTCGATCGACAGGCTGATCTTTTCTTGTTCTGAAATTTGGAACCTAAAAAAGCTTTTTGGTCTCCTGCTGCGTTTTGGTTTTTTCTCTATCTCTTCCTTTAATCGCTCCGCCACGGGCTGAGGGATTACCCTTTTTAGCTCCTCCGTCTTTGCCTGTTTAATTTTCTTAAACGTGCAAAAGCCCTCCTTTGTCAATCTCCAGATGTAGTCCCTTCCCAGACCGGTTAACCGAAGTCGTGCAAATTTTATTCCTAAATCATCCACTCCGAAATTTACCTTCAAGGAAAGCCTTTTGAGAAAATAACTCAGCCGTCTGTCTGAATTCAAAACTTTGGACATCCCAAAGGCGGCGTCCAGAAGCCAGCTGGTCCTTTTGGCGATTTGCTCAATCTGTCCGGAACGGCAAAGATATCGGGTCTCAAGATCCAACGTTGACCTGGAGGTAATCCATTCACATAGAAGGAAACTGAGCTTGACCAATCTGGTCTCCTTGAGGGAAAAGCTCATCTTCTTTTTCAGCAGATTTCTGATCTTTTCGTCAGCTGGAAAGGTAGTTTTGTATCTTTCCGCCAAGGCATTCTCATATATCCTGCTCTGCTTCTCTAAAAACCCAACGTATATGTGGGCATCTTCTCCATCTTTTGTATCCAGCACGGAATAAAACCATCCGAAGGGATCAAAATCTGCAGGGGTTTCAAGCTTTTTCTTCATGGACAAGCCGGTATCCACCGATATGCCTTTAAATGCAAACAAACTTCCCAAAGGGGAGGGGGAAAAGGTTTTTTCCTTTTCCAAAAGAAGTTTCTGTTGAACCAACTCTTGCAGTTTTTTTTCCCATAGGTTGCCAATTTGTGTAATTGGTTTTCCTTCCAAACTGGATCTTAACGCCCGCTCCAATTGGAGGAAGTTTTTCCCTAATCCAGAGGCCACTAAGTCTAAAATCACATCAGCTAGTTCCTTTTGGGAGAGTTGAGAACATATCTTTTCCTGGTCTCCTTCGATATATTCCTCCCACAAAGAATCGAACTGGAATTTATTCTGAGCGATTATTATTGATCGGCCAAACTCTTTTTGCAGACCAAATCTCCCCGCCCTTCCCGACATATTTTCATATTCGCTCCAGGTAATGGGCGAGGTCACTACAGAGTTGGAATACTCTCCTGTTTGGTATTTCTGTGTTTCAATGAATACCGTTCTGGCAGGCAGATTTATTCCCAGGGAGAGTGTGGTGGTGGAGAAGATCACCCTGATTTCTCCTTTCAGATAGAAATTTTCTACTACCTTCCTTTGGTCGAAGGTCAAATCGGCATTATGGAAGGCAACTCCTTTCTGCAAGCAGTAGATCAGCTTTTCCTTTAAGGTGGTATTTTCTAATTCGGCTAAGGCTTCTATAGCGCTCGAACTGGACGGAAGATGTATCTTCTCTGAAAAAAGGATGGCGCAGTCTTGACAGGTCTTTTTGCTTTTTAAAAATACCAGCACCTGCTCTCCATCTTCCACCAATTTCTCTAAATTGGCGAAAAGAATCTGGTGGGACTCGTCCGAATCAAATTCAACCAATGGATAAGTTCCCTCCTCACCAGAATTATGTTTTCTAAAATAGAATTTCCCGCCGAAAAGCACCCCCTGCAGAAGTTCCACCGGTCGGGATATCTCCAGAAGAAGCTTGCAGTCCAACCACGATGCCAGTTGACCTACATCCTTAAGGACTGCCGAAAGTCCTAAAATCTGTGGAGAATATTTGGAACTTTTTACCTTGGTTAAAGCCAACTCCAGTGTGGGACCACGAGAGGGATCGCCGATCATCTGGAGCTCATCCACCACGATAAGGTTAACCTGACTTAAAATATCCAGGTTTTTAATCAAAAGTTGATTGAATTTCTCATAAATCATGATAGCCAGATCAAAGTTCCCCTTTTCAATTCTTCTATCGTCTTCCTGTCGATCCCTGGTTGAGATCACCACCTTTATGCCCAGATGAGCATATTTCTCAAGGAAGTTGATATATTTCTCTTCGGCTATAGCCTTTAAGGGAACTAAAAAGATCACCTTCTTTTTTCTGAACAGATTTGCCGCCGCAGCCATCTCTCCACAGAAAGTCTTGCCAGAGGAGGTGGGCGCAGAGATGATTAAGTTCCGATTCTCCAAAAGACCATGCCGGATAACAGCACTGGACTGCAAAGGTAAGAGCTTTTCTCCTTGGCTCTTTATCCAGCTTTCAACCACCGATTCCGGAATCCCGTATTTTAAAAGTTTGTCAACCTTCATCTTAACCTCCAGGGTTAAGCATTTTGTAGAGATAGTTTTCAGTCAAAGGCTTTACTCAAAACGACAAACTATTAATCCTGTTCCATCGTCGAGTACAATATACTGCACATTTGTGCAGTTGTCAAGAAAAAAAACAAGCTACTTCAAAAAAATTTTGCCTCGATTATCCAAATTCCTCAGGTGATGAGATGTCTAAATCTTCTTGATTTTCAACCAAAGAGTTGTTAATGGAGGATTTTCTCCATTTGAGTAGAAAGAATTTTTGATAGAAGAAGGAGAGTTTAAGACCTATTTGCAGTTGGCATAATGATACCCTTCGGGCTCAAGCCCCCGAGGACCAAGCCTTGCCCCTGCTTTCCCCCTCTCCATAATAAGATGGAGAGGGGGAGTAAGGGGGAGAGGTAAAAGGCCCTTAATGGATGATTCTAAAAGCATTCAAGTGAATACTTGTAGAGAGAGGAAAGCTTCATGCAGGATAACTCAAATCTTTTTGTTGACTTGGCAAAATCCTTCCGTATATTGGTGATACACTCAAGCCGACTTTTGGCTTTTTTAGCATTAGGTCTTTTGACGATGAATTCAAAAACTTCGCCCTCTTCGGAACTAAAGGTTACCCCGGAATTGGTCAGAGAACATGGGCTTTCCTCGGAAGAGTATAGGAGGATAGTCAGTATTTTGGGGCGAGAGCCTACCTACACGGAGTTAGGAATCTTCTCGGTGATGTGGTCGGAGCATTGCAGTTACAAAAATTCCATTGCCGTTGTAAGGACTCTTCCCCGAGAAGGGGAATGTCTCTTAGCCAAAGCTGGTGAGGAGAATGCCGGTGCGGTGGGGGTAGGAGACGGGTTGGCGGTTGTCTTCAAGATAGAAAGCCATAATCACCCCAGTGCAGTGGAGCCCTATCAGGGAGCGGCAACCGGAGTGGGGGGAATTTTAAGGGATATCTTTACCATGGGCGCCCGTCCCATCGCCTGTTTGGATTCGCTTCGCTTCGGAGAGCTCTCCTCACCAAGGGTTAGGTATCTGTTTGATGGGGTGGTGAGGGGAATCGGTGATTATGGAAACTGTTTTGGCGTGCCCACCGTCGCAGGAGAGGTTTACTTCGATGCTTCCTACACGGGAAATCCTCTGGTGAATGCTATGTGTATAGGTTTGGTGAAGGTGGATCAGATCGCAAGGGCGAAAGCACAAGGGAAGGATAACCCGGTTCTTATAGTGGGTGCTTCCACCGGAAGAGACGGAATACATGGAGTTACCTTCGCCTCCGAGGAGATATCAGAAAAGTCGGAGGAGAAACGTCCCTCAGTGCAGATCGGGGACCCGTTTATGGAAAAGCTCCTTTTAGAAGCTTCGCTGGAGATAATTAAGGAGGATCTGATCGTTGGAATGCAAGACCTGGGAGGAGCAGGGCTTTCCTGTGCCACCTCCGAAACAGCAGCCCGGGGGAAAAGTGGCATAGAAATTGATGTTTCGGTGGTGCCGGTGAGAGAGGAACACATGATTCCCTATGAGATAATGCTTTCGGAATCACAGGAGCGGATGCTGGTGATCGCTAAAAAAGGGTGTGAGAGAAGGGTGCAAAAGATATTCGCCAAATGGGGACTGAATTCGGTGATCATCGGGAAAGTTACGGACGATGGCATGCTCCGGGTCAAAAACAAAGGAAAAGTGGTGGCGGAAATTCCAGCTTCATCTCTGGTTTTGGGGGGAGGAGCACCGGTCTATATCAGGGAGAAGAAAAAGCCGGAGTATCTAAAAGAAGCCACCAAGCTAAATCTGGCTCAGCTAAAGGTCCCGGAGGATCTTAACCAGGCTCTTCTTCAACTTCTGGGTTCCCCTAACATCGCTAGTAAAAGATGGGTGTATGAACAATACGATACTCAGGTTAGAACTGCTACGGTGGTTGGACCTGGATCGGATGCAGCGGTGTTACGGATTAGAAAAACTAATAAAGCTATTGCCACCACCACCGATTGCAATGCTCGCTATTGTTATCTGAATCCTCGCAGGGGAGGAAGGATTGCGGTGGCGGAGGCGGCTCGAAATGTGGTCTGTGCTGGGGCGAAACCCCTGGCTATAACCAATTGCTTAAATTTCGGCAATCCCTATGATCCAGAGGTATATTGGACTTTTGCCGAATGTGTGGCAGGGATGGGTGAAGCCTGCCGCGCTTTGAAAACCCCAGTAACAGGAGGAAATGTTAGCTTTTATAATGAGGATCCCGAAAGAATCGTATATCCCACCCCAGTGGTAGGGATGATTGGCTTGGTGGAAGATATTAACCATATCACCACCATAGGGTTTAAGCATGAGAAAGATTTGATCATTCTCTTGGGACAAAATAAGGAAGAACTGGGTGCCAGCGAATATCTCAAGGTGATTCATAATCTGGTGAGAGGGGACTGTCCCGAATTGGATTTGGAGGAGGAGAAGAGGGTGCAGGATGCCTGCCTGGCTATGATTAAAGCTGATTTGGTCAACTCGGCGCATGATTGTTCTGAGGGTGGAATTGCGGTGGCTTTAGCCGAATGCTGTATCTTTTCTACAGAAGGCTGGGGAGCAAATATAAAGTTGGATCAACCTATTCGAGCAGACGCTTTGCTTTTCGGTGAATCGCAATCACGGATCGTGATAACCATAAATCCGACGAATCTGCTAAGGATAGAAAAAATTGCCAACATCTTTAAGGTTCCATTTTCAGTGATCGGAAAGGTGGAGGGGAAAAACTTAAAAGTGGAAGGGATGATCGATCTTCCGGTGAAAAACTTAGCTTCTATTTACTGCTCTACCATTCATCGAATTATGGAACAAGAAGTCGAAACCATGAAATAAGTGCAGATTTGACTAATCGAGCAATAAATCTTAAGAGACGAACTTGGGATTGGAATCGTTTAGGACTTAGGATGGTATAACATAAGGAAATACCCCAGGTTAATAGATGGTAGGTGGATTGTAAGGAAAAATAGAAAGTTTTGTTGAATTTGATCTTGACAACTAAACAGGCTGGGATTAAATTAATCAGTCGTATGAATCTAAACTGAGATGAAGGAGGTGAGAAAGAGGAATGAAGAAACCAAATCTGATATTGATTATGGCGGTGGTTGCTAGTTTTCTCATCTTTGGCTTCTGTCTTGCCCAGCAGGAGAAAGGCACAACTCAGTCGGATACAGCCAAGCAGGAGATAACTAAGCAGGATACAGTCAAACAGGAAGTAGGTAAACCGGACACCACCAAGAAGGATACCACTAAAATAGTTCACAAGTATATTGGCACAGTCAAATGTAAAATGTGCCACAATAGCGCAAAAAAGGGCAAGATTTATGACAAATGGGCCACCACCAAACACGCCGCCGCTTACAAGACCTTAGCCAGCGATGAGTCAAAAGCTCTGGCCAAGAAGATGGGGATCAAGGATCCGCTGAAGGGAGAAAAATGCCTCAAATGCCATGTCACCGGATATGGCCAGCCTACCGGAGGTAAATATTCGATAGAGGAGGGGGTCACCTGTGAGGCATGTCATGGTCCCGGCGAGCATTATTGGTCTATGAAGGTCATGAAGGACAAGAAGCTGGCAATGGAGAATGGTTTGGTGGAGCCCACCGAGAAGCTTTGCGTCACCTGTCACAACAAGGAGAGTCCCACATATAAAGCCTTCAAATATGAAGAGGCATATAAGGCAGTTGAACACCATCCGCCAAAAGCTGAGAAAAAATAAAGGCTTTGAGAGCAGCTAAAAATCACACTTCAGGAGGGAGCATATTGCTTCCTTGAGGGAGATTATGGTTTATCTCTCCTTATTATCAGAGAGCATTTAAGCTGAAAGAATAACCCATTAGCTT
>JAOZNS010000136.1 GCA_029933635.1 Candidatus Zixiibacteriota bacterium
GGATTTACCGAATCCTTCAAGACACGAGTGGTGGTTCCCTTCACTGGTTCCTATGAAGATTTTCGGCATGTGCTCCATCATGAATTGACCCATGCGGTAATATACGACATGCTTTATGGGGGCATGTTCGGTTCGCTTCTAAGCCGACAGTATCTGTTTCAACTCCCGTTATGGTTTGCCGAGGGATATGCGGAATATTCTTCTCGAAGAGGCTGGGACATCCAGGCTGATATGGTATTAAGAGACGCCACCATCAACGGATATTTGACCCCGCTGGAGTCTGCCGGAGGCTTCCTGGTCTACAAGGAGGGGCAATCCGCCATCGCCTATATCGTGGAGAAGTATGGAGAGGGGAAACTATCCGAGATATTGAATAAAGGTAAAAGTGATCTCTCCATGGATAAAGCTTTGAAATCTGCCATAGGATTGGATCAAAAAGCCTTCTCCGAGGAATGGATGAAAGCCTGCCGGAAAAGATATTGGCCTGACATCGCCTTGAGAAAGGAGGCTAAGGAGTTTGCCAAGCCGCTTACCCATCATTCAAAGGATGGATCCTACATTAACGAAAAGCCAGCTTTCTCTCCCAAAGGCGACAGAGTGGCTATCTTTTCCGACAGAAGTGACTATACTGAGATCTACATCATCTCAGCCATCGATGGAAAAGTTTTAAAACGACTGGTGAAAGGCGAAAGGTCAGGAGATTTGGAGTCACTCCATTCCTATGTCAGTGGTCTTTCCTGGTCTCCGGATGGTAAAAACTTAGCATTTGTGTCGAAAAGCAAGGGAAAGGATGTTTTGTGTCTGATCAGGGTAAAGGACAAAAAGATTTACAAGAAATTTCGCTTTCCTTTGGATGCCATGCGTTCTCCTTCATGGTCACCAGATGGTGAGAGAGTTGCTTTTGTGGGAGTTAAAGATGGAAAGGCGGATATTTTTATCTGCCATATCCAGACTCAGGAACTGATTAAGCTCACCGATGATCTCTACGATGATGAGGACCCCAGCTTCTCTCCAGACGGCAAATATATCGCCTTCGGTTCCGATAGACCTTGGGAGCCGATCATGGATTCATCTGATTATAAATGGGGACATTATAACCTCTTTCTTTTAGAGCTTCAGTCCAGCAAAATAACGCCGGTCACTAAAGGAGAAGGGAATAACCACTCTCCCACCTGGTCTCCGGATGGTAAAAAGATCTGTTTCGTCTCTGACCGAAATGGAGCCTACAATCTTTATATAGCAGATCTGGATAGCTCCACGGTTTTCCCCATTACCGATGTCCTCACCGGGTGTTTTTCCCCCTCCTGGTCAAGGGATGGGGATAAGATTGTCTTCTCTTCCTTTCAAAAAGGTGGTTGGGACATATTTCTGATGAAAGATATAAAGCCCGCGGTGGAAAAGGGTGATTCACTTACCAAAACCGCCTATCTTCTGAGCCTGGAGCAGGATACTATCTCCACACCTGATGAGACCACCACAGTAGAGGAGCCAGAAGAAAGCAAGTTGGATTTTGGTTCTTACGTTTTCAGGGCTGGAAAAAATGAACTGGATAGTTTGACAGAAGAGATGATAAAGCAGGAGGTTAAAGAGAAGAAGGATACCATAAACTATCGACTTCCCAATGGTGAGTATAGGGAACAAAGGTATAAACTTAAGTTCTCACCTGATCTGATTTCTGGAGCATTGAGTTACGACACCTTCTTTGGCTTTCAGGGGCAGTCACTGATCGCCATAAGCGACATGCTGGGCAATCACACCTTCATCTTAGCCACAGATGTGGTCAACACCATAGATCAAAGCAACTTCCAGTTATTCTATCTCTATAAGGGTCGAAGGTTAAACGTGGGGACCGGGATTTTTCATACCAAGTATTACTACATAGATGACCTGGATCGACTCTTCTCCGACCGGATGTATGGAGCATTGGTGTATCTTTCATTTCCATTCAGCAAATTCACTCGAGCAGAGGCGGACCTGACCCAATTATCGGTCGATAGAAAATACTATGACCTTCATCCACAGACTCTCACTTATGACGATCGGAGCGTGAAGGTACTTTTGGCTTCCCTCTCCTGGGTTAACGATACGGTCATATGGGGACGAACAGGACCTATCAATGGAACCAGAAGCATCTTCTCTTACGAATATGCGCCCTATATAACTCCACGAAGCATCACTTACGGCGCCGCCACCATGGACTACCGCAGATATTTTCATTTCAAGAAAAGGTACAATTTCGTCTTCAGGCTCACCGGAGGATTTTCACATGGGGAGGACAAGAAAAGATTTTTCTTGGGAGGTCAATCTAACTGGATAGGACCCAGCTTAGGATCGAGGGATATCTATGGAATAAACGATCTTTACTTTGGAAATATGGTAACTCCACTTCGAGGTTACAGATATTTCGATATAAGTGGCACGAAGTTTTTCTTAACCAACATTGAACTGCGCTATCCTTTTGTGGAGCACTTTGTGATGAGGTTCCCCCTTCCCATAACCCTCCATTACATAAACGGTGCTCTCTTTTATGACATGGGAGCGGCCTGGGATGAGAACAAGAAATTCAAAGGCGGGACCTCAGTTGAAGGTCCCAAACTCAAGGATATAAAAGCTGGGTTTGGATTTGGGGCCAGGATCAATTTGGGGTTTTTCGTCTTAAGATATGACCTTGGATGGGCTACAGATTTCGACTGGGTTTCGCCCAAGCCCCGACATTACGTATCCTTAGGTGCAGAATTTTAAGCCGGCGAAAAAATTCCTGCCATCTTTAAGAAAGGGGGATTTTTTTATTATTTTTATTTTTTTTATTTTTATTTTTTATTCCCCCTTTATAAAAGGGGGATACAGGGGGATTATAAATATTCATATATCTTTTCAAGCACCCCAGTTAAATTCTCAAACCCCTCCCTATCTGAAAATCTGAGAACTGTAAGTCCCATATTTTTCAAATAGTCATCTCTTTTCTGATCCTTCCTCATTCCTTCAGCGCTATAATGTTGGCCACCGTCAAGTTCTATTATTAACATTGTCTTGGGACAGTAAAAATCGACGATATAGTTACCTATAATTTTTTGTCTGTAAAACTGATAACCCTTCAGTTGTTTTCTTCTTATTCTTGAACAAAGGAGTCTTTCAGCATCGGTCATGTTCTTCCTAAGGGTTCTGGCATTGCCTTTTGGGTTCTTGCTGTAATGTAGCATGATCTGCTTTTTTAATAAACCTTTGCAACCTTTTTAAAAAGATTTTTTATTTCTCTCTCCCTGTCGATAACTTGCAAAAAAACTCCCCGTCTTGCTTGAGGATAACCCCTATTTTTTGGTGGGTGCGGGCTGGGGAGCTACGGCTGATGGGTGCAAGCCTTTATGTTTGAAATAGTAGGTTTCTATCAAAGATAGGATGTTGAACATGGTCCAGTAAAGCGTCAGACCGGCTGGAAATTTGAAGAAGAAGAAGAAGAACAAAATGGGCATGAAATAGACTAAAGCCGCCTGCTTGGGATCCTTTATGGTGATCTTCTGTTGCCAGAACATGGTGCCCGCCATGACGATGGGAAGCACGTAATAGGGATCCATCTGGGAAAGGTCTTTAAGCCACAGGACAAACTTTGCCCCGCGAAGCTCTATGGTGCTTCGGAAGACCACAAAGAGCCCATAGAATACCGGCATCTGGAAAAGAAGCGGAAGGCATCCGCCCAACGGATTTACCCCCGCCTGTTTATAGAGCTTCATGGTCTCCTGATTCAGACGGGCAGGGTCCTTTTTGTATCTTTCCTTCAATTGAGCCAACTTTGGCTGAAGCTGTTGCATCTTCAAAGTGGCCCGGGTGCTTTTACGGGTCAAAGGATGAAAGGCGCCCTTCATCAGAATGGTGAAGAGGATGATGACCAGACCATAATTAGGGATTATCTTGCGCAGATTAACAAACAGCCATAAGATGGCGATGGAGAAGGGACGTATGATCTTCCAGCCCAAGTTGACTATTCTGTCTAAACCCACTCCATAACCTTTTAGGGTTTGGTAGTGGATGGGTCCCACGTAGATTTTGAATTTGTCTTTCAGGCTGATCGTTCTTTCCAGTGGCATCTCCACGGATATGCCTATCCTTTTAGTTTCGATTTCCTCTCCCCCTTTAAAAGCGAAGCTTCTTTTGCCCGAAGCTGAAAATCCCATTCCCGGTCTGGAAAGAGGGATCAAAGCGGAAACGAAATATTTGGTGCGAGTGGCCACCCATTTAGTCTCCCCGGAACCCACCTCCTGCAAAATCCCCACCTCCGCTCCCTTAGGTTGATGAAATTTCTTTATCTCTGCCAATTCGGATCCCATCAGTGAATAGGCAGAAAAGTAGCGCAAGTCCTCTCTCCGGTTTTTCTCCGTGGGATTGAGACCGCAAGGCCAGCTCAGAAGATACTTTCTTCCCATATCCAGTCGATCCAATCCCTTAATTTCAAACTCTAACTCAAAATCGTATCTTCTGTTAAAAAAATTATACCTTTTTGTGATCTGAGCGCCCGATTGGGTGGTAAGGGTAAAATTAATTGACCCGGCGGAACGGCTTTGGTCCAGAACAAGCTGGTCCTGTTTAACCTGGAAGTTGAACTGCTCCAAACTGATATTGCCATCCGGAAAAATGAGATCCAGGGCGAAGTTAGCTTGATCGGAGGGGAGAAGTTGAATATCCCTTCCGTTCGGATCCTGGTATTTTTTCAGAATGAAGCTTTTAAGAACTCCACCCCTGGATGAAAGCTCTGCGGTATAAAGCTCGGTCTCCACCTTAACCGTCTTTTCTTCTTGCAGGGTATCTTGAGGCGCCAAATCCAGGGGTTGAGATTCAGATTGCAAAGGTGGAGATTTTTTTGGTTCCTCGGTGGAGGGTATTATTCCCGTGGTGGTGTCAATTTGTGTCTCTGGCTTAATTGGAGCCTTTTGAATTCTTTTCCCTCCGGCTATCCATTCCATGTATAAGGGATAAAGAATTATTATCAGCCCAATCAGGATGAAACCTATGATGGTCTTTTTGTCCACCAGCAACTCCTCCGGTATGGACAGAATGTTAGCCCTTAAGGAAGCGGATCAAATCCACCTGGATTGAAGGGGTGGCACCGGGAAAGCCTTTTTACCGAAAGCCATCCCCCCTTAACGGGACCGAATTTTTTAAGTGCCTGGATAGCATATTGAGAACAGGAGGGATAAAATCTGCACGAAGGCGGAAATAATCCACTTAATGTGCTCTGATATATCCTAATCCCCAGAATGATCAAAAAGCTAACCATCTTCCCCATAGTAAAAGATATTCTCCCAAAATTTGATCTCAGCACGCCCCTCCAGGTTTCTTTCTTATCGGTTCGAAAAGATCTTATTCTCAACTTTTCCTTGCATAGAAGAGCGAAGCTCAATTTCTATATTTTTATTCATCGAATCAGATTCATTAGCTCTTCTTCTAATCGGTGAAGATCCAGCTCCCCCCCGGTGATTTTACACCAAACAACCACACTTTCATTCTTGTCGAATTTATCTTTATTTTTTCTTAAAATCTCCCTTATTAACCTTTTGATCTTGTTTCTTTTGACTGCTCTTTTAATTCCTCGAGCGATTTTTATCCCAAACTTCTGTCCTTGTTCGTCAGCCCTCTTTAAGCGAAAAACGATCAGATTTTCGCCCTTACTTTTAATACCATGTTGAAATATCAGCCTGAATTCTGACTCCTTTTTGATTCTAATGCTTCTGGGAAAAGCCTCTTTTCTCACTTAAGCTGATCTGGATAGGAGGGGTTATTTGTGCACCCTAACTGTTAACCTGCTTCTTTTTTTGGCTCTGCGTCTTTTTAGAACCTTTCTCCCCGCCTTAGTGGACATCCGTTTTCGAAACCCATGGTCTCTGGCTCTTTTTATGTTTGACGGCTGAAATGTCCTCTTCATGCATTCTCCTTTGTTTCTTTACCCTCTTTTCGCTTGAGATTCAAATATAAATGGCACCTTTCTATCCGTCAAGCAAAAAGTCTTTGATTGTGTGGATTAAAGAAATTTACGCACAAATTCAAACATTGCCCTGCGAATTTGACATCAGAATACATGATTCTTTACAAAGAGGGCAGAATAATTATTTTATTAATAAATCCTAACAAGTCTTTTGGCAGATTTTAAGATTCTCTCGAAGAGTCAGCGTGTGTTCCCTTGTTGTAAAAATCTTCTCAAAGAAGACATAGTATATGCGTGACTCACCAAACAAATTAGAGGTTGTAGTTGCCCAATTCATTGGGCATGCTTGCCAAACGATTTGATTTGTAATTGCCCAATTTATTGGGCGAATTTACTCAAACGATTGTTAAAAAGCTCGATAAATCGAGCAACTACAAACTCACCTTTAACCTTGTTTTCAAAAAGGAAACGAAAATGAAGACAAAACTTATTCTTTCGGTTTTCTGCCTGTTGTCTGCCTACTGCTTACTGAGTACTGCCTACTGTTTTTCCGCCGTCCCCAGCTTGATTAATTATCAGGGGGTGTTGAAAGATTCGACAGGGGTTCCATATAATGGAACCGCCACCATGATATTCTCCATCTGGGATGATTCAACCAATGGCAACAAACTATGGGAGGAAACTCAGGCAATTGTCTCTGTCTCTCATGGTCTTTTCAACGTGCTTCTGGGAAGCGATGTGCCCATTCCTGATTCGGTGTTCGCCCAGCCGAATAGCTGGCTTGAAGTGATAGCCAATGGAAGTTTGTTATCTCCGAGAAGACGAATTGCGAGTGTGGGATATGCTTACAGAGCCTCAGAAGCAGATACTGCCGAATATGCCCGAATCAGTGCTCCAGACGATGACTGGATCATTGATGGAGATAACATCTACCATGAACAGGGCAATGTCGGCATCGGGACGATAAACCCAAACTACAAATTGGATGTTGAAGGTTATGTGCAGGCGTATGGATATTATACCGGTGACATTATTTTTCAAAAAGACAAGCAGAAACTATGGAGGATGTTTGAGGATGAGGATGGTTTGTATTTAGAGAATCTGAAAACGGGAAAGATTTATAGGTTCGTTTTGCAGGAGGTGGAGAAAGAATAAAAAGGAAAGGAGGAGTGCACAAGCTTGCTTGTGCAGCGGAAGCTTTGCTTCCGCACTCCAGCTTTTCACCTTCCCTTTTACTCCCTCCCGTCGAGGGAGGGAAGAAGTATTCCCTCTCCCCGTGCGGGAGAGAGGGATAAAGGGTGAGGGGGATTTGGAAGACCTCTCCCCCTTGATCCCCCTCTCCACCA
>JAOZNS010000013.1:0-286 GCA_029933635.1 Candidatus Zixiibacteriota bacterium
CCTAAGGTGGTTCTTTGCCACAGATCGTTATGGTCTACCTCAGCGATGGATACGTTGAATTTATTTTTTACCCTATCCTTTATTCCCTTCAGGAAGTGCCTTTTGCTTTTTAGGGATCCGCTTTCTGGGATGTGAATATCGATACTTGCCAAACCGATGACCATCGAAACAGATCGCATGGAGATTATTTTAAATTTCTGCCAAGATAAAATTTATTCCAATTTTCGGGCTAACTCCTTTACCTCATATGTCTCCAAAACATCGCCCACCTTCACATCATTATAGA
>JAOZNS010000013.1:296-23706 GCA_029933635.1 Candidatus Zixiibacteriota bacterium
ACCGCACTCCATTCCGCTGGCGACCTCTTTGACGTCATCTTTGAATCTTTTCAACGAGGAAATTATTCCTTCGTAAACAACCTCCCCTTCCCGAACCACGCGCACCTTCTCACCCTTTCTGATAACCCCATCCCGGACGAACGTGCCTGCCACCTGCCCCACGTTAGATACCTTAAAGATATTCTTAACCTCGGCAACTCCGGAAATGATCTCTGTTATTTCTGGTTCTAAAAGTCCTTCCAAAGCCTTCCGAATGTCAGATTCAATTTCATAGATCACCTCGTAGATCCTTATGTCCACCCCCTCTTTCAGGGCCAGCTCCCTAGCTCTTAAGTCTGGTCGAACGTGAAATCCAATGATAACAGCATTGGAGGCGGCGGCTAAAAGCACGTCGCTTTCATTGATCGCCCCTATCCCTCGATGCAATATCTTCACCCTCGCCTGACTGGTTGAGATCCTCTCCAAGGTATCGGAGAGGGCTTCCACCGATCCACCCACATCTCCTTTTAAGATCAGATTAAGCTCCTTGATTTTACCTTCTTCAATCTGTTCATACACCTCCGCCAAAGAAGCTCTGGCTACTCGTCTCAACTCCTGTTCCCTTTTCAGTCTCAGCCGTTTTGCCGAGATCTGTCGGGCTTCCGTTTCATCCTTAGTTACCATAAAGTTGTCGCCAGCCTGGGGAACTCCTGCGGCTCCCAAAACCTGAACCGGGGTGGAGGGACCTGCCTCTCTCACCGGGTTTCCTCTTTCGTTAAACATGGCTCTCACCTTACCATGATAAGGTCCAGCGACAAAAGGATCTCCAACCCTGAGCGTTCCTTTCTGGATCAAAACGGTGGCTATCGACCCTCTTCCCTTGCTGAGTTCAGATTCGATGACAACGCCAGAGGCAGGACGATTGGGATTAGCTTTCAGCTCCACCATCTCAGCCTGAAGCAGAATCATCTCCAAGAGTTTGTCCACTCCCATACCAGTTTTGGCTGAGATCTCAACCACTATGGTCGAACCTCCCCACTCCTCTGGCACCAGATTGAGCTCAGCCAACTTTTGTTTGATCGGTTCGCTTTTGGCTTGGGGAAGATCCATCTTGTTGATGGCTACAATTATGGGAACCCCTGCCGCACGGGCGTGATCTATAGCCTCGATGGTCTGAGGCATCACATTATCATTTGCCGCTACCACCAACACCACGATGTCAGTGACCTGCACGCCCCTAGCTCGCATGGCGGTAAAGGCTTCATGCCCCGGGGTATCCAAGAAAGTTATCCTTCCCCCTGGCACCTCCACCTCATAAGCTCCTATATGCTGGGTAATCCCACCTTTTTCTCCTGCTATGATATTGCTTTTTCGAATATAGTCCAAAAGCGATGTCTTTCCATGGTCCACATGTCCCATGATGGTGATAATGGGAGCTCGAGGCTTCAAGTCCTCCTCTTTCTCCTCCTCCTCTTCCTCCTCCAACCCGATTTCCTTCACTTGTTCCACATTGAATCCGAATTCTAAGGCAACCGTCTCAATGGTATCCATATCCAATCTTTGATTGATGGTAGCCACAACCCCCAACTCCAGACATTTTGAGATCACCTCCGTCGGCTTAACTCCCATCAAATTAGCCAGCTCCGCCACCGAGATATATTCACTAACTCGGATGAGGTTGGCAGGCTCAGTTTCCTTTTCCGGTCGCCCTGCGGTCAACCTTCTTTTATACCTTTTCACCTTTCGAGCAGTATCCATAGAAGCTAAGGTCTTCTTAACGCTTTGCTCAATCTCAGACTTATCTATCTTTTTTTCAAATTTCTGTTTTAAAAAGCCGGTTTTTCTTTTTTTAGCCTCAAGTCTTTTTTTCTCCAGCCTTCTGAAATGCTCCTTGCGTCGGGCTCTAATCTCTCGCGCTTTACTGATCGGCTGAAATGTGAGGTCCTGTCCTTCCTTTTCCTCTCGTTCCTTCAGTTTCTTCTTTTTTTGAGCGTATTCCTTTTTTACCGCCTCTCTTTCCTTGCGAAATTTCTCCTCGATGGAGGAAGCCATCTTCTCATCCACCGCACTCATATGGCTTTTTACCTCAAACCCAAGTCCCCTAATGATGGAAAGCATCGCCTCACTGGAAATCTTGTAATCTCTGGCTAACTGATATACTCTCTTCTTGGTCAAAGCAAATACCTCAAGATTAGATGGATGTCTTTTAGGATATTTTCCAATCGTTTATACCTGCTCAGATTTTACGACAATTCTTTTGAAAACTTTCAATGCTATTCCTCAGCCTTCGAAACGCTTAAATAATCCTTTGCCTTCTCGATTAAGGAGGCCGCCCTCTTTCCCCCCACTCCTTCAATCTTGGTAAGATCTTCTATCGAACATTTGGCTAAATCTTGAATGGTTTCGATTCCGTTTGCGGTTAATCTCTCTTTCAGCTTTTTACCCACCCCTGACAATTCGCTCACGTAGACTTTCAACTGTTCCTCTAACCTTTTTTGTTCTCTGTATTCGGTTTCACTTAAGATGTTTATTTTCCATCCGGTGAGTTTTGCGGCCAATCTGGCATTCTGACCAGCCTTGCCAATTGCCAAAGAAAGCCTGTCGTCCTCTACCACGATGGTCATGCTATTGTCATCGTGATAGGTGTCGATCTGCACCACTTTGGCGGGTGCCAAGGCACGGGTAGCAAAGGTTTCCGGATTTGAACTGTAAGGCACTATATCGATGCGTTCGCCGGAGAGCTCTCTGACTATGCTTTGAACCCTAGTTCCCTTCACCCCCACGCAGGCGCCCACCGGATCCACCCGATCATCGATGGAACTCACAGCAATTTTGCATCTCTCACCCGGTTCTCGAGCCACAGCTTTAATTTCGATTATCTTTTCGTAAATCTCCGGAACCTCCAGTTCAAAGAGCCTTTTGACAAAATTGGGATGCGCCCGGGAAAGAATGATCTGCGGTCCTTTGGCGGTCTTCTGCGCATCCAAGATCAATGCTCGGATTCTATCCCCCTGCCGGTATCTCTCTTTGGGTATCTGTTCCTTGGGAGGGATAATAGCCTCTGCCCTTCCCAAATTGACGATCAGATGTCCTCTCTCAATCTGCTGAACTGCTCCAGTGACTACGGTTTCAATTTTATCCTTATATTCCTCAAAGATTTTCTCCCTTTCTGCCTCTCGCACCTTCTGAATCAGGCTCTGTTTGGCTATGCTGATGGCATTCCTACCAAACTCATTGAAACCCACCAACACCTCCACCTCATCTCCCACCTGCACCTTCGGTTCTATTTCTCGAGCCTCGCTTAGCTGGATTTCCGTATTGGGGTTGGTCACCTCCTCCACCACTTTTTTAACGGCGACGATCTTGATCTCTCCAGAGTTTGGATCCACATTGATCCTGATATTCTCCGTGTCGCCGAATTTCTTTTTGGCCGCTGACATCAAACTCGCTTCCAGAGTCTTAATCACAAAGTCTATATCTATGTTCTTATTCTTGGTAATCTGGCTCAACGCCTCTAAAATCTCATAGTTCATCGATAAACCCTCTTCTAATACATGATTTTGGCTTTGGTTACAACCCTCAGGGGAACGTTCTTTGCCTTTTCCTCATCTTTACAACCTCCTGAGGATTCCACCAAAAGGAGCAGATTTTCTCCTTCCAAGCCCTTGATCTTCCCCCGAAGTTCCTTCTTGCCGTCAACTTCCTCTTTCAAAAAAATCTTAACCCTCTCCCCTATCTTTCTTTTGAAATCGGCTGGGGTGGTCAGGGGTCTATCTAGTCCTGGAGAGGAGACCTCCAGCACATATCGATGAGGAATCAAATTTTCTATTTCCAGGAGATCCCCTATTCTTTTGCTCAAATCTGCACACTCTCTCACCGTTACTCCTCCAACCTTGTCCACGTATATCCTTAAAACTGATGCCGAACCCGCCTCAAAAAATTCCAGCTCCACCATCTCAACTCCCTCTTCCTCAATCAGAGGCTCTATCTTTTCTCTTAATATGTCTTCCATTAAGCCCATAATTAAATTATACGTGAGTAACTATGTAAAAGAGTGGGTCTTACCCACTCTTAATTTTGTAATATAACGCTTTCTTCGAGAAAAGCAATACCAAAATAAGATTTTTATTTTCACTTCATACGTCTATCTATTTTAATACTCCACCCATCATTTTTAGCACGGCTTAAAGGTGGGTAAGAAGTTTCTGGCATTTTTCAACCGCGTCCTCGGGGTCGAGGAGCGATGGGGTTTTCTCGCTTGGTTCAAAGCTTGGTAAGAAGTTTTTTGCATTTTTCAACCACTTCATTTTGGGGAATCGACAGCACCTCTTTGGTCTTTCTTATGCATATCTCCACCTTGTTTTCCTTCAAGCTTTTTGCTCCAACGTTTATCCTCAAGGGCAGTCCTATCAGATCAGCATCGTTGAACTTCACTCCAGCCCTTTCATCCCTATCATCGATTAACGTTTCGATGTGGTTTTCTTTTAACATCTGGTATATCTCAAAAGCCACCTTTGATTGTCTTTCTTCGCCTACATTTAAGGGCACAACCTCCACCGAAAGTGGGGCGATGGAGGCGGGCCAGATTATGCCCTTCTCATCGTGAAACTTTTCCACCACCGCTTGGGCAGTGCGGGTGATTCCTATCCCATAGGACCCCATGATGAATGGCTTTTCCTCTCCATCAGAATCTAAAAAGGTAGCACCTAAAGCCTGACTGTATTTTGTCCCCAGCATGAAGGTGTTTCCCACTTCGATGCCGCGTGAGGTGGAGAGTTTACCTTTCTTACATTGAGGACACAACTCCCCTTCCTGAGCACATCTTATTTGGGCCACCTGATCTACTTTGAAATCTCGTTCTGGGTTTACATTCACAAAATGGAAATCGTTCTCATTGGCGCCGGTGACAAAATTTTTAAGATGTGCAACCTCCTCATCTGCTATTATCGTCACCCTTTTTAAATTTAAGGGACCAGCAAAGCCGACTTTAGCTCCGGTGATCCTTTCGACCGTTTCGGCATCTGCCATCTCCAAGTGGATGCATCCCAGAGTGTTTTTCAACTTCACCTCATTGATCTGTCTATCTCCCCTTATAATAGCTGCTACTATTTTCCCATCCGCCTTATATAGTAGGGTCTTGGCTAATTTTCTTGCCGGCACCTTTAAAAATGCAGTCACCTCCTCAACAGTTTTGACCTCCGGTGTGCTCACCTTCTGCAGGGGTTTCTCTGAATCCTCCTCTTGGGGTGGGTCGATCTCCACCGAGCTGGCTTTATCCATATTTGCGGCATAATCACATCTGTCGCAAAAGAAGATTATGTTCTCCCCTCCTTCCGTATCCACTATCACCATAAATTCATGGGCCGCCTTCCCGCCCATGGCTCCGGTGTCAGACTCAACCATCTTGGTCTCCAGCCCGCATCGTTTGAAGATTTTGAAATACGCATCCAGCATCTTCTGGTAGCTTTCCTTGAAGCTTGACTCATCCTTATCAAAGGAGTAGGCATCCTTCATTATAAACTCCCTTCCCCTCATCAATCCAAATCTGGGTCTGATCTCATCTCTGAACTTGTTCTGAATCTGATAGAGGTTCAAGGGGAGCTGGCGGTAAGATTTGACCTCACCTTTTATCAGGTAAGTCACAACCTCCTCATGTGTTCCGCCCAAAACTAAATCTCGATCATGCCGATCCTTGGCTCTCATCAGCTCCTTGCCTATGGAACTCCATCTCCCACTCTGTTGCCAGAGCTCTGCCGGATGAAGCACAGGCATCAAGATCTCCTGAGCACCGGCGGCATTCATCTCCTCACGCACGATCTCTGTAATCTTCAACAATACCCTCTGCATCAAGGGCAGATAATTATATACTCCAGCAGCTAACTTTCTGATGTATCCAGCTCGCACCAACAACTTATGGCTGACTATCTCCGCCTCTGCGGGATCGTCCCTCAAGGTTGGTATATAAGTCTGAGTCCATCTCATGATTTCCTCATATCTTTAAGACCAGCTTTCTTAACAGTTTCGTAAAGCCGAAGTTTATTTAATTCAGTGTTCAATGGATGCCGATTTTTCCCCAAAGCATTATAAAAACAAACCATTGACATCAAACGTCTTAAATACCCCTGACCCGACTCGAACGGGTGCACGCGGCTCCGGAGGCCGCTGCTCTATCCAACTGAGCTACAGGGGCAGGATAAGCAAATAATGGTTATGGTGAAAATCTAATTCAGCTTAAAAATTTCAGCCCAGATACCATCTCCATCAATGGTTAGCACTCCATAGGTGGCGTCAAAAGGGGGTTTTACGTTTCCGGAAAGGCTTCCTGGATTAAAAAGCAGGGTGTGGTCGACCCTTCTGTTGCAGGGAATGTGGGAATGCCCGAAGATTATAACATCGCACCTTTCTTCGAACCTTCGGAACACCCTTTCCTTCAATTTAAAAGGGGCGCCAGATCCATGATATAAGCCGATTTTTTTCCCTGGATTTCCACCACCTTTATTTTCGGAAGATGCTTTTTTATCCTTGCCTCATCCATGTTCCCCCAAACAGCATGTAGCGTTGCCAGGTTTTCAAACTTTTGAAAGGTCTCCCATCCAACAAAATCGCCTACATGAAAGATTATGTCCTCTGGTTTGATCTGGTTTATAAGCTTCTGAGGAAGCTTTGCCATTCTTTCGGGAACATGGGTATCCGATAACACAAAGATCATTTGTTCGGAACGCTTGACCGCTTATCGAAGTTTCTTTTTGTGGCGATTGGCCCGAAGCCTTTTTTTTCTCTTATGTGTTTTTATCTTATGTCTTTTTCTCTTCCTTCCACAGGGCATAGCAAAACCATTTTTACAGTTTGACTGGACATCAAAAGTTACTCACCTTAAAGGGAGCTTGGTGATTAAAGCCTTGAACTCGTTGGAGGGTTTGAACACCGGAACCATTCTGTCGGGCACGGGCACCTCTTCACCTGTTCTGGGATTCCGTGCCTTTCTTGCTTTTCGCTGTTTGATCTTGAAAGTTCCAAATCCTCTGATTTCAATATTGTTGCCGTCCTCCATGGCTTGCTTAATCGCCTCTAAAAACTTGTCTACCACCATCGCCACATCGGTTCGGGTAAGGCCGGATTTTTCGACCACCGCCTCAACCAAATCCGCTTTGGTCATTTAACACCTCCTGGATTGGATTTTAGGGACTGAAGCTTTTTATAAGCCATCTTCATTCAAATTATAGCTGGATGTTTATTCACAACTACTGCAGTTTTTCATTTGGCAGGTAGAACAACTTTTTCCTCTGGATGAGGAGGAGACAAATTTTTCTTCGGAAGAGAAGCCAAACATAGAGAAAAGTTTTTCCACCTCCTCAGACCCACATTCTGGACAGAAGGGCTTCAAATCCTCCCTATTTCTGTGAAGAAGTTCAAACTTAAGTTTGCAACGCTGGCACAAGTATTCGTAAATAGGCATTTTACTTAGCAGGTCAACCCATAGAAAACTTAACAGACCACTATGGCAACTTGAAAATATACTCCAACTGGGGCATCAGCTGTGAGCTTTGGTCCAACGGCAGAAGTTCTTTTGCTTTTTGTGTTAAAAGATCGAACCAGGATATCTTCCTTTTTCTCTCCTTGACTGTTTTGGGAAATTCTTCTATTCCTGCCATCTCTCCGGCAATTTTTATGGCATCCTGCAGATTTCCCAGCTCATCGACCAATCCTAACTCCTTGGCTTGTCTGCCGGTGAAGACGCTCCCATCGGCAATTTTCAGAACTTCCTCTTTCTTCATCCCGCGACTTTCTGCAACCACGTCAACGAACTGATCATAAGTGTCGTCAACTACCGACTGAAGGGATTTCCTTTCTCTCTCGGTCATGGATTTGGCTACAGAACCCATATCTTTAACCTCTCCCCTTTTTATCACCTCAAACTTCACTCCAATCTTTTTAAATAACTCCTCGGCTACTGGGAACTGAAGGATAACCCCGATGCTTCCAGTCAAAGTAGCAGGATTAACCACGATAGTATCAGCGGCGCAGGCAACATAATAGCCCCCTGAAGCACCTATACTCCCCAAGGAGGCAACCACCTTCTTACCTTCCTGCCTCAACTTATTGATCTCCTCATATATCTCCTGAGAAGCGGCCGCTCCCCCACCGGGACTATCGATATGTATCACCACGGCAGGAATTGAGCTATCCTTTGCATACTTCCTCAGCTGGCGAATAATATCATAGGAGTTTCGGATTACCCCGTGCACATCCACTATAGCCACCCTTTTGCCCATTCCAGTCAAAACAAATGATCCCTCCCCGGAAAGTCCAATGAAGGCAAAAAGGGTCATAAATACGATAACCACGAAGCTGACCAGAATTATGATCGCTATAACCACATCGCTTTTCTTTGCCACCTTCTGTATCCTCCGAGGAAAAGCTTCCCCCAATGAACTCAATAAGAGTATACGTAACAATAAGTTAAAGATGACCCTAATTTGTGAGAAAAATTCTTATTCTTTCCCCAGCCCGTAGCTTGGAGGGAGCACGTAGATTGTTCCACTGGACCAATTTTTCCATTAAAACCCCAAAGGCTCGGGCAATATTCCATAGTGTATCTCCCCTTTTGACCACATAGGTTATCCACCTTCCTTTAGCTTTTTCCTTTCCACCATTGCCATTTCTTTTGGGGATTTTCAGCTTCTGTCCTTTTTTGATGTAATGCGGATTGACCAAACTGTTCAGCTTTCTGATCTCCTCTGTGTTGCTTCCAAAACGGAGAGCCAGATCGGAGATGGTATCTCCTTCTTTAACCGTGTAAGTCTCTAAGGTTACGTCTGCTTTTGCCGGTATCAGAAGTCGTTGCCCCACCCTTAAGAGGTGTTTGTTGGTCAGATTATTAATTGAGGCTATATCTGATATAGAGACCTTGTACTTTTTTGCCAGATATGAAAGGTTCTCTCCCCTTTTGACAATATGTTTTTTAAAAAGTCCACCTGAGCACGATCGTGTTTTAGGAATGATCAGTTTTTGACCGACCTTTATTCGATGCATGTCTCTTAACCCATTGGCATTTTTAATCTCCCGAGGCGTGGTACTGAATCTCATAGCTAATTCGGATAAGGTATCACCTTTTTTTACCGTATAAATGGACGACTTGGTTGCTTTCTTTTTTGCTTTTTTTGACAGGTTAATTTTGGATCTGGCTTTTTGTGCCACCCTTGTGTTTGCGGGGATGATAAGTCGCTGTCCCACCCTTAAACGATGTTTGTTGGTCAATCCGTTCAGCTCCATTATGACGGAGATGGGCACCCCATATCTTTGAGAGAGATGGGAAAGCGTTTGACCCCTTCTGACTTTATGTTCCACAAAAAGCCCACTTCCTTGAGCATCGTAACTTTTAAACCTTTGGGCAAACAGCTTCTTGGTTCCGACAGGGATCCTGAGCTTGTAGCTGGGATAATTGGGCGGAGTGACTCCTCGGCGTAGTTCGGGATTAAGCTCTTTTAAAGCCTCAACGGAGATGCCCAGACTTTTGGCCACCTTCTTCAAATCTACAGGACGGTTAACTACCACTTCATCGAACTGGAGGGGCTCTTCGTATTCCACATCAAATCCATATCTGGCTGGATCCTTGGCGATGATGGTGGCGGCCATAAAGAGCGGCACATAGTTGGCGGTCTGATGGTTCAGCTTAAGCTTCCAGAAGTTATTGGTCCTGTGTTTTTTCATAGCCCTCTCCACCCTTCCCTCTCCCCCATTGTAAGCGGCAAGAGCCAGAGGCCATGAACCGAACTTGTTGTAAAGAAAGGTCAGATAATCACAGGCGGCATAGGTCGATTTTACAAAATCCCTTCTTTCATCATACCACCAGTTTCGTCTCAGACCATATTTCCTTCCAGTGGAGGCGATGAATTGCCAGGGTCCTACAGCTCGCGCCCAAGAATAAGCCTTAGGATTGAATCCACTTTCCACCAGACACAGCCATACCAAATCTTCGGGCAACCCTTTTTCACGCAGGATCCCCTGCATCAGGTCCTTATATTTTCCTGACCTTCTCAGATAAGTTTCAAAGGCTTTCCTTGCCACCGTCTGGTAATAGATGATGCAATTTTCCACCCGTTCATTCCACTCGATAGGCACATCATAGGTGATTTTCTCCGTTGTTGGTTCAATTTTCTCCAGCCTTCCTTTTTGGAGAGCTTTGAAATTGTCGATGCTCTCAAACCTTTGAAGAAAGGCGGAGATGGAGCTTTCGCCGGAAAGCACTCCCAGTCCCAGGAGAGTGATCTTGTAATCCGCTGCGATCTCGTTTAAAAGTTTCTCAAATCGGCGTTCCCTTAAGGTGTCGCCCCCGTCAAGATCAAGATTCCCCAAAAGCTCCAAGGCTTCCTCAAACTGATCCTGTGCCTCCAGCCAGTTTCCCTGCTGATTGGCTGCCACTCCTAAAGCATAACGTAGCTCCACCTCTTCAAATTCATCCCTAGCAACGTTCTCTTCAGAGAAACCGACCGTATCAGTCTTAAGCTCATCAAGCTCCTTTGATGATGGTTGGGTTGGTGGTGGAAGATTTGTCACCCTGGGTTTAATCAGCTTGGTGGAACAACCTGTTAGCAGAAACGTGCCGACTAAAAGGAGCAGAACCGACCTATTTTTCTTCATTCTCACCTCCGGAGCCCAAAGCTTGGTTCAAAACTTTTAAGACTGTTTGAGGCTTCCGCGCTGGATGCGAGTTCATAAGTTGTTGCTATATAGCAAACTTACCAAACTCTGTCAAGCATTTTTTAAAAACTATTCAAAAATGTTGAAGATTTGTTCATCAAGCTGAGATCAAATCTCCAATTGGCAACCTCATTTTTTCAAAAAATTTTTGACTTTTTTGTATAATAAAAAAACCACAATTCTTACTTAGAATTCGACCTTTTGCAAAAGGAGTTTATTTTTTTCTAAACTCTTCTAAGATTTTCTCAATTAAATTATCATCCTCGGCATCCATCCAGATGATTTCTTTGTCCTTCCTGAACCAAGTCAACTGTCTTTTGGCATAGTGGCGAGTGTTTAGCTTGGTTTTCTCCTTCGCCGTCTGAAAATCGAATTTCCCCTCCAGATGATCGAACAGCTCCTGGTAACCCACCGTCTTTAGAGCTTTTAATTGAGGTGTGAATCCTTTCCCTTTAAGCATCCTTACCTCATCCAGAAGTCCATGTGAGATCATCTGTTCAACTCTTTGCTCAATTCTTTGATAAAGTTTCTTCCTGTCAAGACTTAAGCCTATTTTGACAAAGCTAACTGTCAATCTTTCATATCTTCCCTCCCGTTGCCAAGTACTGATCGGCTTTCCGGTAAGCTCATACACCTCCAGAGCTCGGATAATTCTTACCAGATCATGAGGATGGATTCTTTCTGCGGCTTGAGGATCCACCTCCTTGAGCCTGTTAAAAAGATGAGGCTCACCAAATTCTTGAGCCTCCCTTTTTAAGTTTTCCCTTATCCTTTCGTCCGCCTTGGGACCCTGGAAGAAACCTTCGATTAACGCCTTAAGATAAAGCCCTGAACCTCCCACCAGCAGAGGTTGTTTATCAGCTTTTATTAAATCCCGTATTATTTGTCTGGCTCTTTTTCCATAATCGGCGGCGGTGAACTTCTCATCAGGCGATACCACATCGATTAAATGGTGACAAACCCTCTCCCTTTCCTCCTTTGTCGGCTTGGCGGTCCCGATATCCATGAATTTATATACCTGCCTGGAGTCAAAAGAGACGATCTCACCTTTGAGTATATCGGCAAGTTTAAGTGAGACTTGAGTTTTCCCTACACAGGTAGGTCCCAATATCACCAGCACTTTATCAATTGTCGTCTCCATCTGTAGGTAGAAAAAATTGTCTGAAATTTGAACAAAGACCATCCCAGGATTTTTTTTATAAGAATTGTTTAGGGATGGTCAGATCGTTGATATAGATTTTTAAGGTTCTTTAGAAATTCTTTTCTACCGTATAACAGCTTCCTGTTAATATCTTGAAGACAATTTGGTTTTCTCCAAAGGAATTACAGATAAAAGATTCTAAGAGGTATCGATGTAACATTTAGAGCAACTTTAGCTTCGCTTCTTCTGCCTCTTTCCTTTCCATTCCAACAGAATCTAATTTGAGTCAGACTTGAGAAATGAAGAAAGAGAAAGGTGTTAAATTCTCGTAACGGGAGCATCATTAAATCCTTAAAATTTGCTTCTCTCATAAAGAATCCCAGCAATTAAGATGCAGAAGAACTCACCAATTTTTTATAAACACTTTCAGGCGGAACCAAATAGTTGTAGCCTATCTTATGCTTAGCTCCTGCCAAATCTTTTGTTCAATTCCCCAAGTGGTAGTTTGATCACTGTGGGGCGACCATGCGGGCAGGAATATGGTTCTTGTGTGGAGAAAAGCCCTCGCACTAAACCCTGCATTTCTTCCTGAGTAAGCCTCTCCCCTGCTTTAATGGCTCCATGACAGGCAAAGGACTTGGCCAGTGCCTTCAATCTGTCCTTTTCAGTCTTTTCCTCCTCCTCCAATTGGGATAAAATTCCCCTGAGAAAAACCTCCCCGCTTTTGTTCTTGATGATGGCAGGAACCGCTGTCACCAAAATTGTTCGCCCCCCAAAATGTTTGATCTCAAATCCAAGTTTGGTGATCAGCTCTTTATGCTCTTTTAGAATCTGAAATTCCTTTGGAGTTAGCTCGGAGACCGTGGGAAAAAGGATCTGTTGAGAACAGGCTTTAGCTTTGGTCAGGTTTTTCAAAGCCTCCTCATATAAGATCCTTTCGTGGGCTGCATGCTGATCCAAGATTACCAAGTTTCCCTTTACCTGAGAGAGAATGTAAGTGTCTGCCAGTTGCCAGTGATTGCCAACCTCCGTTGGAGCTATCTTTTCCTCCGTAGCTTTTTCTTCCTTCATACTTGTGGATTGATCCTGGGTAAGTTCTTGCTCCAGCCCTTTTCTCTGAGCCTGATCTTTCTGGATCTCAAATGGTGAACTGAAGGAGGAAATTTGAGAGAATTGATCCAATTTGGGTGGATAAACGGTCATCTGCTTTGAAGAATCGAACCGGGACGCTTCAGCCTTCTCTCTTCTGGGTTTGAAGTCCGGTATGATCTTGGTGGAGCACAAGGTGTCCTTAATCTTTGACTGAACGAAATCATGGACCCCTCTTTCATCGGCGAATCTGACTTCATTTTTAGTGGGGTGAACATTTACGTCCAAAAGCTTAGGATCGATCTGCAAGAAGAGGATGGCAAAGGGGAATCTTCCCTTGGGGATAAGCTCACCATATCCTGCCTGCACAGCATGATAAAGCGAGCGGGAGACTATGGATCTTCGGTTAACGAAAAGATAAAGCTCTGCTCGATTCGATCGGGCGATCTCTGGCTTTCCCAGAAAGCCAGAGATGTTTGGGAATCCATCAGAAGCTGGTATTTCTACCATCTTTTCGAATTGATCTTTTCCAAAGACCTCTTTTATCCTATCCCTTAGGTCTTCTGCCCGGGTGAAGCTGAGAAGTTCTCTTTGGTCGCTTTTCAGCTTAAAGGAAATTTCGGGATATGCTATGGCAAATTTGGTCAAAAGAGCAACGATATGTCTGGTCTCAGTTAAAACGGTCCTTAAGAACTTTCGTCGCGCTGGAACGTTGTAAAATATCTCCCTCACCACCACAGATGTTCCAACCGGGGCGCCCGTCTGTTTTTTTTCTTTTATAACCCCTCCTTCGATCTTGAGTCTGGTTCCACTGATGCTTTCGCTGGTTCGAGTCAACAGGTCCACAAAAGAGACCGAGGCGATCGAAGGCAGAGCTTCCCCCCTGAATCCTAAGGTGGCTATGTGGGATAGGTCGTCCACTGATTTGATTTTGCTGGTAGCATGACGTTGAAAGGCCAAGGTTGAATTTTCCTCATCCATCCCACTCCCATCGTCGGTAACCCGGATAAACTTTATCCCACCCTTTTTTATCTCCACCCTTATGTTTTTCGCCCCAGCATCAATTGAATTTTCAACCAGCTCCTTTACCACCGATGCTGGACGCTCTACCACCTCACCGGCGGCGATCTTGTCCACCAGCTCCTCAGGAAGTATTTCGATCTTTTCAACCATAACCTATTCGCAAGATTTTAAAACGTCCGTCTTTGGCAAGACAAAAATTTCTTTTGAAATTGCGGAATGCATATTTATGCTAAGCAGAAGGGTTGGATGGAAAAGCCACACCTCTGAAGCGGGAAAAATTCCCGCATCTATAGAGACCATCAGCACTCGGTATTCTACTAAATGAGAAACGTTCTCCCGCGCATTATTTCATTTTTTAGTTTCATCTTTCTGACTACTTTTTAACATCTCCTCCACCTTCTTGATGTTCTCAGCTACGGTGGCTGCCTCTTTTTCTGCCCCTATGTCCTGAAAGACAACCAAAGCATCCTTAGCCAGCTTAAGACCTTTCTTCAAATCTCCTTGGCTAACGTAGATGAAGGCTATATTGGTTAGGGTCAAAGCTTCTGCAAATCTATCCTTAAAAGTTCTGGTTGCCTTCAGCACCTCTTGAAAATGTTTTAAGGCTTCAGATAGATTTCCTTGTTCTCCATAAATCTGAGCGATGCTGTTATGTGCTTTGGCTTCACCTTGTCCATCGCCGATCTGGTGATAAATGTTCATCGCCTCCTGAAAGGCATCCATAGCGCTATCCAGCTCACCCTCACTCTTGTATGCGGTCCCGATCAGGTGCAACATATTTGCCTCATCCGATCTGGCTCCCATCTCCGCATAAAGTGCCAGAGCTTGAGCAAAAGATCTTAAAGCCTCATCGGTAATACCCTGCCGCTGATATATCAGACCCAAACTGGAAAGGGCAACAGCTTCACTTCTTTTTGAGCCGATCTTTCGGCTGATTTTCACCGAACGTTTGAACGCCTTTGAGGCATTGTTCCAATCCTTTTTCAATCCATAAATCCGACCAATACTGACCAGATCATCAGCCTGACCTTTTTTGTATCCCACCTTTTTGTCGAGGTCCAAAGCCTGTTCGAAATAGCCCAAGGCTATATCTGGATCGCCTCTGCTCTGGTGCAAAAGGCCGATGTTACTGAGCTGACTGGCCTCTGCTTCGGCAAAACCAATCTCCCTGCTTACCTTCAAAGCCTCTCTATAATTTACCAATGAACTATCGAAATTTTGTCGGGTCTTATAAATCCAGCCCAGATGAGAAAGCTGGTTTATCTGCCCTATATGGTAGTTGATCTGTTTGAAGATATTCAAAGCCTTGCGGTGATAATCAAGCGCCTTATCCGGTTCCCCTCTAAGTTGAAAGATCAATCCCAGATTTCCTAATTGAACTGCCTCCTCCTTTTTGCTGTCCAGCTTCCGGTAAAGGGTCAAAGCCTCCTTGTGCAGAACCTCAGCACTATCTAAGTTCCCCAGTCTCTGGTAGGTTGAACCTAAGTTTCCCCAGATCGCCGCCCGGGCTTCTGTCTCTTCAGTCATTTCAGCAAATGCGCGGGCGTTCTGGTATTGGTTCTGTGCCTGTTTAAAATTACCCAAAAGATAGAAGCAGTTGCCGCTCATGATCAAAAGAGCTGATCTTTCTTTCGATTCGGGTTTGGACTGCAAGCACAAGTTGAACTCTTCTATCGCCTCGGTGTATCTTCCCATCTCATAAAGTGAAAAACCTTTTTCAAAAATTTTTTTTAGCTGAGCATTCTGCGTCTGCGCAAGTCCATTCAGATAGTCTACTAAACCTGCGGAGATCCTTTCCGATTCTTTTATCCTTTTCACCCCCCCACCAGAGGAAGGGGCGAGAAGGTAAGCTAAAGCCAGATAGATGATGAGAGCCCCCACCATGGCTCCACCAACTATACCTATCTTGAAGCGGAATCTTTTGGTAAGAGATTTCATATCTTAGCTGGTTTTTTACTTTTTGGCATATGAAAAGTTTTTTACCTTTGGCTGGATCATTTTTGGAATCACTTCGTCAATGCAGTTTTAATCATGTCAATTGAATCCAAAGATCATCATAAAACAGCCTCTATTCCTCTACCCTTCTTTTCAGCTCAGCCAGTTTGTTCAATGCTTCTATCGGAGTAAGTTTATTTAAATTAAGTTTTTTTAGCTCCTCTACAATAAGATCATCCTTGGCGGAAAATATGCTGAGCTGATAGCTGACCTGCTGTGGAGCGGTTTTCTTCAGCCCAGGGGAAGAGAGCCCTCCTGCCTCCAGATCTGCCAAAATCTTTTTGGCTCTTTTTAAGACCTGCGGAGGAACTCCGGCCAATCTGGCCACATGAATCCCATAGCTGTCATCACATCCGCCTGGAACGATCTTTCTTAAAAATATTATCTCATCCTCCCATTGCTTTACCGCCACCTGATAATTCTTAACCCGGGGTAAGGACTTCGCCAGCTCAGTTAGCTCATGATAATGGGTGGCAAACAATGTCTTTGCCGAGACCCCGGGATGATTATGAATGTATTCGGCAACCGCCCATGCAATGGAGAGACCGTCGAAGGTTGAGGTGCCCCGTCCCACCTCATCCAGAAGGATCAGGCTTTTAGGGGTGGCATTGTTTAAGATGTTTGCCGTCTCCATCATCTCCACCAAGAAGGTGCTTTGTCCCATAGTAAGATAATCTGTGCCCCCCACCCGGGTGAAGACTCTGTCCACCACCCCGATCTGGGCTGATTTGGCGGGAACGAATGAGCCCATCTGAGCTAACAGGACGATCAAACCCACCTGTCTGAGGTAGGTGGACTTTCCAGCCATGTTGGGACCGGTGATAATGTGGATCTGCTCATTTTGTCGGTCCAGCTTGGTGCTGTTGGGAACGAAGCTTCCTGGCTCCAGGATGTTCTCAATCACCGGATGTCGTCCATCCTCTATTATGATCTCGTCTCTTGAATTTACCTCCGGTCGCACATAGTTGAATTTCTCCGCCACCTCCCTTAGATTCAACAAGACATCCAAAATCGCCACCAGCTCAGCGGTTTTTTGAATTCTTTGCGTTTGTTCTGCCACCTTTCCCCTTACTTGCAGAAACAGATCATGTTCCAGCGCAAAGATCTTCTCCTCTGCCCCCAAGATATATGCCTCTTTCTCCTTGAGCTCAGGGGTGACAAACCTTTCCGCTCCGACCATAGTTTGTTTTCGAATATACTCCGGGGGCACCTTAGGAAGATGTGGTTTTGTTACCTCGATGAAATAGCCGAAAACCTTGTTAAAACCCACCTTCAGAGAGGAAATGCCAGTTCTTTTCCTTTCCTGCTCCTGCAAGCCGGCTATCCACTGCTTGCTATCCTTTATCCTCTCTTTCAAATCATCCAACTCGGAGCAGAATCCAGACTTTATGATTCCCCCCTCCGTTGGGACCAAAGGAGGATCATCCACTATGGAGTCTTCGATCAGGCTAACCAAATCGTGGGTATCGGGAAGGTTCTCTTTTATGAAATCCAACAGATTAGATTTAACATCTTGTAAAATTGATTTTATTTCCGGTATCTGAGCTAAGGAGTCTTTTATCCAGACCAAATCCTTGGGACTTGCCCTGCCACATCCAATCTTTCCAGAAAGTCTTTCCAAATCGGATATCTTCTTGATCCTCTCCCCCAGCTCAAAGGATAAGTCTTTATTTTTGATCAGCTCCTCAATCGCCTCCTGTCTTTGTTTTATCTTTTCCACATTGAGTAAGGGTCGAATGATCCACCCTTTTAAAAGCCGCGCCCCCATGGCGGTTTTAGTTCTGTTCAGCAAGGAAAAAAGTGTAGGTCCTTTTTCTCCGCTCCTTAAAGGAACCAAAAGCTCCAAGTTGCGGATGGTGTTGGCATCCAAAAACATCATCTCATCCGCAGAGAAAGGTGAAATTTTGTTAATATGAGAGAGGAGCGGTTTTTTGGTCTGCTTTAGGTATGCCAAGATAGCCCCCGCGGCGGAGATTCCCAGCCTCATTCCCTGACAGCCGAATCCATCCAAGGAACTCACCTGTAGGTGCTCGATCAAAAGCTGATGGGCAAAGTCGTGATCGAACTTCCATCCCTCCAGAGGAGTCAAGGCCACTTCTCCCATAAAGGACCGTAATTTTTTTATCTTTCCTTCTGACCAGCCATCGGATATTATGATCTCTGAAGGCGAAAGCACCTTAAGCCTTTCCAGAACTTTCAATTCCTCTCCCTGATCCAGTTTGAACTCTCCGGTTGTAAGATCTAAAACGGAGAGGCCCATCTTCTCTTCATCTTCTGAAAGGCTGGCTAAGTAGTTGGCTTCGGTTCCTTCGATCACACCATCAATGGTAACGGTTCCAGGTGTGATAATCTCCACCACATCTCTTTTGACAATTCCTTTTGCCTGTTTTGGATCTTCCACCTGCTCACACACCACCACCTTCTTTCCAGCCTTTAGAAGCTTGGAAAGATACTTATCTGCCGCATGGTAAGGAATCCCGGCTAAGGGAATCTTCTCCCCTTTGATTTTTCCTCTGGAGGTTAAGGCGATGCCCAATATCTGAGAGGCGACCTTGGCATCATCGCCGAACATCTCATAGAAGTCGCCCATGCGAAAGAAAACGATCTCCTCCGGATACTGACTTTTGATCTTGAAATATTGACGCATCAAGGGGGTGATGTCTTCTGTCATAGCAATTAACGATAACGAGAGGTTTTGTCAGGAACGAATTAAATTGGTGTTTAGCCTTTCGGCTTCTCAAAAAGTCTGCACCCGAGAGTGATAAATTTCCGTCCCACTTATCTATGACATAAATCCAGGATACTGTAGTGGCTCAATTTATTGAGCATCCTCGTCACTGTGCCTGATAAATCGGGCAATCACATATGGTGAGTAAATTTATATTACGAAGCACTGGAGAATAAATTGTGCCTAAAACAGCCAGTTAGAGACTTAGCTCTGCCAAAACGAACAATCAAAAGCTCTGTGTTTTTTCCTCTTGCCTGAGAGAGCCGGATATTTGATCCGATCCACCTCATAAGTCAAATGGCTCAAAAGAAAGGTCGTCCGTTAAACAAAACTCACTTTGCTGATAACCTTTTATACCATCATCCTAAGTTTGAGCAATATTGATGACAAGGGAAAAGTTCAATGTACATGAAAAGAAGAAGTACTGGATGCACCCTCTGCAGGTGGATTTCTTCTTTCATGGCTTCAGGATGTCAAACGAATTCCAGGACTTACATGACGGGCATCTCCAGAGAGGCTCTGAGGATTTGTAGCCGCAAAGGCGACAGGTAAATTCTTTTTTGACCGGGGGAAAACTTTCGATTATATCATCCAGAAGCTCAATTGACTTATCCTTGCGGTCTCGCAAAAGATAAAGCTTAGCTAAGCTCAACTTGGCAGATAAAAATGTCGGATCCGCATCGAGAATCTGATTATAGCTCTCAATTGCTGACTCCAGCATCCCCTTTTTTTCATATATCTTAGCTATGGAAAAGAGAGCATAGGTATTCTGGGGATTTTGGGTTAGCATCTTATCATAAATTTCCGGAATATCGCCATATTCTCCCAGCTCGAACAAGGTCTTCTCCAGCTTGTCGAAAACTAAATATCCCGCCTCTGGCACCACCTCCAGAAGTTTTTTCCAGTATTCCACCGCATCGGAAAGCCTTTGTTCCTGATGGTAAGCCTCTCCCAGATAAACATAAGCCGGGACACAACCTTCGTCATAATTTAAGGCTTCCTTGTAAGCAACCCTGGCTTTATGAAGTTCCCCTTTTTCTGCCCGTTTTTTGCCCCAGAGAACCTTATAGAGTGCCAAAATCTTTTGAGTTTTCTGTTTTTCTTCTCTGCTTAAGATCTTCTTCCTTAGCTCAAAGGCTTGTTCCCATCTTTCGGTCTCCTCATATTCGGACAGCAGTCTTAAGCCCACCTGTTCATCCTTATCTGAAGCTTTGTATAGCTCCTCTAAAACAGATATGGCTTTCTCATGATTTCCGAAAGCGGAATAGTCCTCCGCCAAACTTTTGAAAATCTCATCTTTTTCTTCCGGGGAAAGGGAGGGACGAAGGGTAAGCTCCCTGTGAATCTGTAAGGCTTTTTGGTATCTTTTATTTTTCCTGAAGAGATCCCCCAGCTTCAGATAAGCATCCACGTTCTCCGGATCCTTTTGAGCCACCTCTTTAAACTTCTGGAAAGCCACCTTCTCCTTTCCGGATAGGAGCGCCTTCAGGGCATCAATGTAAAGCTGGGGGGAGACCTTTCTTTTTTCCCTTTTCGCCTTTGACCAGAAAAAAGCCATCACCACAAATACTATGACGAAAGCCAAAATAATGGAAAGTAAATGACCCGGGCTCAATTTTTCACCTCCATCGGCTCACAAAGCGCTTCTTGGGCATGGCCAGATTACAGAATCTATTTTTCCTCTTCCTCCAGCGGAAGGTTACGCAGAGCGGTGATCTCGTCCATAAGCTTTTGATTTTCCCTTCTCTGATTTCTGAGCTCAGAATACATCTTAAAATAATATCCGATCCCCAAGGCAAAGGAGATGAGCATTCCCACCACCAACGCCCAGAACGCAACAAAAATCATGGGTATATCGAAATATTGCTTGCCGTAAAGATTAACCGAGACGGTCTGGTCTGAGTTATAGATGGCGAACCCAACTATCAAAACAATAAGCACTATGATCACCAGAGTTCTCAATATCCACATAATTCCTCCTGTTCCAAGACTTTTTTCTTGGTGAAAGCTAATATATCGAATAGATGTTGTCAATCAAAAAGTTAGAATCTTCACCATTTCGGTTAAAGGAATTTTTTGCAGTCGGCGTAATGATTACCTCATCATTTCTCTTCCCTCTCCACAAAGAGGCTGTGTCGCCGTGTAATTGCCTGATTTATCAGGCACACAAAAATACCCAATGAATTTAGAAACTACGACATATTGCATATGAGCTTTTTCCATTAGGATTATGACCACTGTTGTATCGGGATTTTGTAATCCCGATGCGGAGCTTTATCTCATCCGGGCATAGCCCCGGAAAAACAATTTCCGGACGCAACGTAAACCTCACCCCTCAACTGTCAAACGATATTAACGTTAAGAGCACCTCTTTTGAAATTTGCCCGGTTCATGAAAATAGCAAAGCCTCCAACAAGGAGGCTCTGTCAGGTGAGAGAGATAAAAAGAAATGCAAAAAAAATTTGATGATGGGCTGGTCATGGATCTTGCAGAAATTTCCAGGAGCTGAGTATCTTCTGAAACTCTGAATTGGTAGGATAATAGAATTCACGTTCGCAGGAGAACTGCACCACATAGATGTTTTTTCCCTTCTTGAACAGAATAACGTGTCCCGCTAAGAAATCTTGGATGATCACCTGACTTCCATAGATTGGGTCTCTCACCCTTATATCTTCTCCGGTCCTCTTATAAGGTTGTTTTAAGGTATAATCTCTGGCTGGCACGCTATCGATCATCACATCCTGAATCTCCAGACATTCCGACTGAGGAACAAGATCCAGTTTTAGCATAAACTCATCTCTATTTTGCAGAAGCTTCCCCTTTCCCTCTCCCAAGAGACTTTCCTCCACTTGCTTCAAAGAAAGCGAGGTGGTGTCTGCCAGGACCAAAATGGTGGGAATCGATGTGGTATATTGTGACGCACCGGGAATGGTGCTCACCTTATAATTCTTCTGGGTCATGATCACCCGAACCAAGGATGGCTCCTTTTGGCTTTTCACCTTCCAGTTCTTAAGCCCGGTGATTTGAAAGCCGAACTTAGAATCGGTGTAAACATTTTTTTTCACTTCCCCGGTTTTTTTCGACTTCCCATAGGAACCCACAGCACCGAGAGCTAATAGGAGAAAGCTCAGGGTTAAAATCGAAATCTTTTTCATATCATACTCCTTACCAAAAAGGGAATCGGAACAGATATCTATCGTTTAAAAAATAGCCAAAGGGTTTGGTTATGTTAAAATTCCACCTTAAGGATAAACCACAATATTATACAGATTTTTGATCAGAAAAGTTGCAAGAAGTTTTTCTTATGTAAGTTTTACTTTAAGAACCCTATGTGATCCTGCGCCTCCTCTGATTTTTCAGGGCTAAATTTGTTTTAGGCGAGCAAGTGCTTTATTGCCTTTTGAGCGCGGGGGGAAAGATACAGTGAGACAGCCACCCCCAGAAGAGTTCCGGTGATGATGCGGATCAAGTTGGTGCTCTCTTGTAAATGCAGAATCTGAAGGAGAACATCTATAACCGCCGGAGTTCCCATTATCAGCGCCCATTTCAATCTTAGAGGTCTTGTCCGTTTTAAACTTATCCACAGACCGCAAATCAAAACGGAGGAGTAGAAGGCAAAACAGCGGGAACAGATCGCCATCTGATTCCCAAAAATGAGAAGGGACCTGGATGCTTTCTGGTGACAGAAAAAACTGTAGAAGCTGTAAAGGATTTTAGAGATCCATGGCTGATTGAGCTTTAAAAAAAGGGGCGCCTCCACTGCCCCCAGCAGAAATATAAAAAGATGAAAGTTGATTATCCCCAGCCAGTGACGTCTGACAAAATCAAATGTTTTTACACCAAGCTTATCAGAATAGGTGATAAAGGACCGGCTAAGATGTGAACCTGACAGACCTTCAACCTGTGGGCTGGGTTCCCGGCTCAGGTGCGGAACCCTCTTTTTGGGTTCTCTCCCCTTCTGTGTAAACTTTTCCATACAGGTAATAAATAGCCAAATTCGCCCAGAACATGGAGAAAAATATCCCCACTCCCAGAGCAAGACAACCAAAGGAGGCAATTATTTGTAAAGCTATGGTGAGCAAAACCACGATGAGTAAATCGTTAATGTTTTTCTTGATAAAGCCAAAAAGTTCGTTAAAACGAAACACCTCCTCAAAGCTTCCCGTCAGGGCATATTTGACCGAGATGTAGGGAAGGACAAACAGCAAAGCCAGAAAATAAAGGGGTCCCAGACAATTTTTTATGCAGGGGATGAAAGATAGGATGATCCCTGGTATGCTATAGATGATCACGATGACCAGAAAAACTAAGCCACGGGTAAACTTATCTCCCAGCCTGTCCCATTCAGGAAGAGGAATCTCCTTTCCTTGACTTGAGTTTTTAGCCAGCTCTAAAAGATACCCTAAGACGAAAGGGATTCCGACCAAGACCAACGAAAGAAGATTAAATATCGCTCCTAAAAGGATTTTCACAGGCCAATTCTTATCTCCGAACATGAAGGAAAACGATTTGGTGAAGTTTATCATCCCACCCTCCTTAGCAAATAGGTTAGTATATCATATTTATTATAGTTATCGAACGCTTCGTTACTTTCTTGACCAGAGTTCCTATGCGCACCCAATCCAGAAATGCATCAAAACTTTAAGAATTTCGTTACTATTGTTGCGTGACATTAATTGTTGATATCTTGATGTAACCCGTTAACTTCGTAAAGCGGGCACCCATGCCCGCCCGATGAAGGCGGGGCTGGGAGC
>JAOZNS010000137.1 GCA_029933635.1 Candidatus Zixiibacteriota bacterium
TTTCCAGCTTTGAGGAGGCAAAAGAAAAGATAGGCCAATGGATAGAGATTGATTATAACCAATTTTATGTTCACTCGAAGCTTGGATATATGAGTCCGGAAGAGTTTGAGAGACTCTACCGGAGTCCGAATTTGGCTCCTGTGGACCAGATTTGTCTCCAGGAAGTCGCCTAAAGGGGATAGTTAGGATATGGACTGGTCTGAGAAAATCGATCGTAAAGCTTCTAATAAAGCTGTCTTAAAATACATTATGCCTCTACACCTTTTATATGTCAAAAATGTCTTGACTGAAGGGTCGCAGTACAGGAGTGTTGGTCGAGGAATGTTTGGAAGTGCTCTATTATGGCTCTGTATCTTTTGTAGGTTGCTGGTGAGTGGTTGGTTTTGGAGAATTCAAGGTATTGTTTCAGGAAGTCGAATAGGTCGTGGTCTTTCTGGACGAAGCTTATCTCTCCTTTGGCTAACTGGACTTCTATGTCTTTTAGGGTTAGCTCGGCTACCTGTTTGGATCTGCCTATTCTTTTTCTGATTCTTTTGCCGTTTACTCTGTAGTCTATGTAGTAAACTTTTCCTCTTTTGTAAATAGAAGCCACAAGAAATTCCTCCCGGATGTGGACGCAATTTGGTCACAAGCTATTTTGCCTAAAAAATAGTTTTAGCGTAATCTTTTGTCAAGCAAAAAATTAGAGGGAAAGAACAAAGTGAGAAAATTAAAAAGCGGAGAGGCCGGGATTCGAACCCGGGGTAGAGCTTTTAACCCTACAACTGCTTAGCAGGCAGCTGCCTTCAGCCAGCTCGGCCACCTCTCCTTGAATCCAAAAACTTTTGTTCTCTTAATCTAAACCAAATCTACCTGTGATGAAACTTCAACCACTTCTCTGTTAATTCAATCTTCAATCAACCCTTCATACCACAAAAGCTAAACCGGAGATTTACCAATCACCAACTATAATCTACGCTTGCGCCCCTTTTTTGCCTCAACCTTTATGCTGATTATCCTCCCTTTTATTTTATCGCTTATCCCCTCTTCCAGAAAAACTTTTTCGTCTAATATTTTAATTCGGCTGAACCCTGCCTTTCTAATGGCATCTAAATAAACCTTTCTGGTCAACGCACCGCCTATGCACTCAGCCCAGGCAGAAAATGATTTTCTTATCTCATCAGGGAGTTCTTGATCGGTCACAATATCAGAGACCACCATCCGCCCTCCTGGCTTCAGTACCCGATATGCCTCCGAAAAAACCTGTCTTTTGTCCGGAGATAGATTTATCACACAGTTGCTTATCACCACATCCACCGAACTGTTCTGCAATGGAAGGTTCTCGATCTCGCCCAATCGGAACTCCACATTTTTGTATCCACCCTTTCGCGCGTTGGTTTTTGCCTTTCTTATCATCTCCGGGGTCATATCCACTCCAATGACCCCTCCTTCCTCTCCCACCTTATTAGCCGCCAAGAAGACATCAATTCCTCCGCCGGAGCCCAGGTCCAGAACCTTTTCCCCCTTTTTCAGGGAGGCTAAGCCTACCGGGTTACCACAGCCTAACCCCATGATCGCAGATTTGGGGATCCTCTTCAGCTCCTCCGGTGAATAGCCTATAGCTCGGGCTTGCTGAAGCACGGTAACTCCATTACAGCAGGTTTTGCCTTTTTTGGCTATCTGCCCATACTGATTTTTGACAAAATCTTTTAATCTTTTTTCTTGGGTCTTAGAGATCGTCATTTTTCTCGTTCAAATTATTTTTCTTTTGGTAACAAATAATAAATCCAGCCCACACTTTTAGTATACAAAAAGTTTATCCGAACGCAAGAGTTTTCTTTGTCTGCTTTCCTCTCAATAACCTCAGAGAGCATTTTTTCACCACCGAAAAAAGGAAACTTTTTTTCTCGCTTAGACGTAAAAATTTTTGAAGGAGTTAAAACCAAAATTCAAGAATGGATAAAAAAATAAACTTTTTAAAGATCGGTTCCTACCCGTTGATAGATATTTTCAACCATCATACTTGATAAGAATAAATAACACCTGGAGGAGAAAAATGAGAAAAACTTCTTTGCCTGTAATTTTCGTGATTTCAATTTTGACCCTCCTTTTCAGCTCCGAGTCGTTTGCCCAACGTGGAAGGATCTGTGGGGTGGTTTATACTAAAGATGGAGAGACCTTTGAGGGTCCCATCCGGTGGGACAAAAATGAAGCCTTCTGGGATGATATTTTGGATGCAACCAAACGAAGAGAGGGGAGATCTGATGAAGGAAGGCGTCGGGAAAAATACATAGAGATTTTTGGACTGCGCATAAGCTGGGAGGAAGAAGGCACAGAGGGTCAAGCAAGTTGTGGAATCCAGTTCGGTTACATAAAGACGCTTAAGAGACGATCCAGAAACAGAGCCACATTGGAACTTAAAAATGGAGAGAGGCACACCCTTTATAGCTCCAGCACAGATATCGGTTCTGGGGTAAGAGAAATCCTAATCGAAGATCCCCAACAGGGAGAGGTGGAACTGGATTGGGGGGATTTAGATAGAATCGAGTTTGCCGAATGTGAGCTGAAACAGATCACCAAGCCAAAGCGACGCCTATACGGTGAGGTGGAAACTCGACGGGGGGATGTCTTCAAAGGCTTCATCACCTGGGACATGGATGAACTTTTTTATTCTGATATACTTAACGGAGAACAGAGACATCGCACAAGAAAGATCCCCTTCGAGAAGATAAAAGCTATTCAGCGACGTTCCTCCAGTTCAGCCTGGGTATACTTGAAAAATGGCGACAAAATAAAATTGTCGGGAACCAATGATGTGGATAGAGGGAATCGAGGTATCGTGGTTAAAGATCCTGACTTCGGACGGGTTACCATAGAATGGGATGACTTTGATCGAATGGAACTTCTAAAAGGGGGAGAGAAATATCTGAAAACCTACGATGAGTTTGAGGAAATAAAACCTCTATATGGGGTGGTATATGACGAGGATGGTGAAACCTACGAAGGATACATCCGATGGGATGATGATGAGACCTACACCTGGGAGAGGTTGGATGGAGAATTCAGGGGTTTGGATGTCGATGTAGAGTTTTCTCAAATTCGAAAAATTGAAAAAGTCTCCTCTCGTTCAGCCCGGGTTACATTGAAAAATGGAAACAGTTTCAGATTATCTGGCTCCAACGATGTGAATGACGAAAACAAGGGAATCTTTGTGACCACCAAGGATGGAGAGGAAATCGAATTAGACTGGTATGATTTTGATAGGGTGATCTTCAAATAAAGACGAAGAATTAGATTCAGTGGTCAAGCATTGATCGCAAAGCAAGCTTTGTCACTACAATCCCTCATTTAGAAAGGAACATTGCTTTATTTCCCCTCGCTCTTCGTTTTCTTTATGAAATTGAGAATTCCTCGAAAGATAGCTTGAGCGCATTTTTTTTGAAAACTTTCCTTCTTTAAAAGTTCCTCCTGTTCCGGAATCATCATGAAAGCACATTCTACCAAAACTGAAAGAAGTTGACTCGGTCTGGTAAGCACCAGATTTCCATAGTAGAGGCCAAAGTCAGGCAGTTTCAGCTTCTTGAGAAGCTGGGAATGAATCTCTTTGGCCAAAGCCAGTGATTGGGGATGGTAATAATAGGTGCTGGTGCCATTATTGTAAAACGGATTGACTCCGTCGGGAAGTGCATTGTTATGAATGCTGATTAGAATATCGCATTCTTCTTTGATGGCTATTTTGGGTCGGTCATAAAGAGCAACACCATTGGACTCTGTTCTGGTCAACACCACCTCGGCCCCGTTTTTTTCCAAAATCTTTTTCAGCCTCTTGGCGATTTTAAAATTGACCACCCTCTCTTCCAGGCCGGTGGGACCAACCGCTCCTGGGTCAGGTGAGTGACCCGGATCCAGGCATATCCTCAATCCCTTAAGCCTTTTCTTTACTTTGGGCTGATGTTTTATCTCCAGAACTAGATTATTCTTATCATAGAAGACATCATATCCCCACTGTTGCCTCTGGTTCAGAAAAACCTTGAGCTGGTAAACATCCACCTTGGGTTGATCCCATTTGATCTCCTTGATCAACTTATCCTTCGAATCATACCTTATCCAGTCGGTATTGGAGGTTACCCCGTAAACCGTCAGAAAAAGCGCTGGTGGATCTATCAGTTGTTCTACCCGGAAAGGAAGTTTTTGCTGAAGAAAGAGCACAACTTCGCTTTTACCATCCTGCCCTTTCGTCTGGATGCTGGTGAGGATGCTTTTGGGCCGGGGGGTTCCCATGGGAAGATACCTTATGCTATCCTGGTGCACCCAGGCGTTCTCTCCGTAAGCCAGCCGCAGTCGCACCCATTCACCCATTTTACCGGTGGCAATAGCTCTTATGCCTGGTGGTTGGTAAAGAAGGGTGTATCCCAGCTTTGGACCGGAACGGGCGACAACCGATGAACCTACGAACTCCACTACTTGTAGAGTCTGATCGTCCCTTATGGTCACCTTTGCTGGAGACAACTCTGTGATGTAAACGCTATCTTCTCCAATTCTTTTGATTAACTTAAAAAGAATGTTTGCCCCTTCAACTTTGTTTGAAGGTCTAACGATATAAAAACCGGTATAGGTCCCTCTGACCTGAGACGGCTGGGAACCCTCCCTTTTTCCCCAGGGATATTTTCCTACGAAATCTAAAATTCTCAGAGGCGCCTCCACCATGGGGACATCCTGCACCAGTCCCTCGATGGAAAAACTTGCCCGGCAACCCGGCGTTCCTCTGAAACCGGTCTCCAGAATATCACCGGTCATCAGGCTCAAATCTTTTCCCGGATGGACGCTATTTTTAATTATGCAAAAACTATCCTCCGGGACCGAAAATATGGGAGGGGGAACCTTCACCGGAACCCTCTTTATTGATACTCCTGCATCGTTTTCTGCCACAAGCTCAAATACGAAATCACCAGGCTTTAAGGGCAAAAATGCTAAAAATGCACCATTGGGATGTACTTTGACCTTATGTCCATTTATCTGAAGTTCAGATTCAGGAGTAACCGACCCGAAGATAAACGTGGAATCGGTGGCGCCTATCTGAGCATCCTTTTTAGGATATACCACCGAGATATGAGGAGGTGAAGCTTCCTTGGCCTCAAGGCCAACCCATGTATGATGGGTCAAGAGAAGAAAGAAGCAAAACAGAATTTTTTGCACTCCCCTTTTCATCCTCTCCTCTGTTGTATCTTTTGGATCTTCAGGTAAGTAATGGCATCCCCCTCGAACAGCCCAAGCTATTGATCCTTTGGCACAACGCCCAAACCGGGTGAATCGGAAAGAAAAAGTTTTCCCTTATTCAACTTCAATCCTTCATAGGGGTCGTTGTCTATCAGCAGATTTCCATCCAGGTCCAGAAAATCAACCAAAGAACCCAACTGAGCTGCTGCCGCAATGCCCACTGAGCTTTCCACCATACAGCCCAGCATCACCTTCAAACCATGTGCTCTGGCAACATGAATCATCCTCAAAGCTTCCAGGATTCCTCCACATTTGGCTAACTTAATATTTATCCCGTCACAAAGTCCCACAAATTCCGGAATATCTTTTGAGGTCATCAGTTGCTCATCAATTATGATCGGAATCTCCGACCTTTCTTTTATCTTTCTTAGCCCTAACTTATCTTTTGGATCTATGGGCTGTTCGACAAACTCAATTCCGTATTCTTCCAGCTGATCAATTTTCCTCGAAGCTTCCTCTGCGTTCCATCCAGCATTGGCATCCACCCTGATTTTAGCATCGGTCACCTCCCTCACTGCCTTCACCATCTCGATGTCATCTTTGACCCCCACCTTCACCTTGTAAATTAAAAAGTCCTTTGCCTCTTTGGTTTTTTCTTTCATCCTCTCCGGGGTGTCAATTCCGATGGTATATGAGGTGACCAAGGGTACCTTGCCATCCAATCCCAGAAGCTTATATACCGGAATATTAAGTTTTTTTCCCATCAGATCGTAAAGCGCCATATCAATCGCCGCCTTTGCAGAGAAGTTGCCAGCAATCTTTTTATCTATGCTCGAAAGAATAAATTCTATCTGAAAGGGGTCATCGCCAAGCTGGTCTTTGACCCTTTCCAAACATTCGATGACCGTCTCTGCGCTTTCACCATAATATTGCGAAGGAGCGGCTTCGCCAATTCCCTCCTCTATGTTCACAATAACATTTTTCTTCACCTCAGTTACCGAACGGGAGATTCGGAAGGGGTGTTTCAGCTCAAGCTCAATCGTGTGATAGGTTAGGTGCATAAGTTTTTAACCTCACCCCCTATCTCCCCCTCTCCACACTTGTGGAGAGGGGAACTAAGGGGGAGAGGTTTTTATCTCTGTTTATAAACGATCGGCAATCTTTTCCCCATTCGGGTCATGATCTCGTAGGCGAAGGTACCAGTCCATCTGCCCAGATCATGTGCGGTTATTTGGTCTTTTCCCTGTTTTCCAATCACCACCACCTCATCACCCACCTTCACATTGGGAATATGAGTTACGTCCACCATGAAGGCATCCATGCAAACTCTTCCCACCACCTTTGCCCTCCTGCCTCTGATCAAAACCTCACCCTTATTGGAAAGCAATCGGCTATATCCATCTGCATATCCTAAAGGGATGGTGGCTATTTTAGTTTTCTTTTTAGCTATGTAACTCTTTCCATAGCTTATTGGTGTTCCTTTCCCAACCTCCTTGATGAAGATCACCTTGCTTTTAAGACTCATGGCGGGCTTCACCTTTATCGACTCCGTGGTCTCAGATGAAGGGTAAAGTCCATACAAGAGATGCCCCACCCGGACATGATTGAAATAGCTTGCCGGGATGTCCAACACCGCTCCGCTGTTGGCAATGGATTTTATGGGAATATGGTTAGAGGAGGACTGAAGCTCCTCTAGTGTCCGGGTAAAGACTGCAAGCTGTTTATATGCAAAATCCTTCCTCCTCTGGTCAGCGGTGGAGAATTGGGACAATATACCTTTGAGACGAACATGGGGATATTCCTTTATTCCTCTCGATAGTTTTTTGCATCCTTCAGGTGGGACACCGTAACGACCCAGCCCGGTATCTATCTCGATGTAAACGTTGCAAGATTTGTTCTGCCTTTTTGCTTCCTGGGAAAGAGTTCTCACCAGTCTAAGATCCGTCACCACCTGTTCCAAATCGTATTCCACGATCCTTTTTGCCCGCTCTGGTGGCTCCGGGAACAAGTTCACGATGGGTGCTTTTATTCCCTTCTCTCTGAGCTCAATCCCCC
>JAOZNS010000347.1 GCA_029933635.1 Candidatus Zixiibacteriota bacterium
TCCAGGTATCTGAGAAAATACCAGGATGAGCAGACAAAGGTGTCCATGGTATCCGGATCTCTTTTGGCCTTTTTCCCACATTTAGGACAATTTACATCCATAAACTCTTTTGAATCAGCCAGCGGAGAACGTCCCTTAGGCGTGAAATCAATGTCCCCTTCGGGTAACAACACCGGCAGGTCGGATTCATTGACCGGCACTACGCCACAGTTTTCGCAGTGGATCATGGGGATAGGCGCTCCCCAGTATCTCTGGCGAGAGATATTCCAGTCCCTGAGCTTGTAGTTGGTCTTCAGACGTCCTAATCCTTTTTCCACTACATATTGGTTCACCTTGTTTATTCCGTCTGTGGAAAAAAGACCGTTGACAACGTCGGAGTTGACCATTGTTCCCGGCTCAGTGTATGCCTCTTTCATGTTTTTTACCAACAACTTACGGTCGGGAGGTTGAATTACTACTTTAATCGGGATCCCGTATTTTTTTGAGAACTCAAAATCTCTCTGATCGTGACCGGGCACCCCCATAACTATTCCGGTTCCATAAGTAGCCAGCACATAATCAGCCACCCATAGTTGAACCTTTTCTCCGGAGAGGGGGTTTATGGCGCACACTCTGGTGAAAACCCCATCCTTCTCCCCTACTGCTGTCCGATCGACCTCCGATTTTTTGCTCGCTTTCTTAATGTATTCTTCCACTGCATTCTTGTATTCCGCGTCCATTTTGAGCGTCCTGATCAACTTGTTTTCCGGAGCAATCGCCATGAAGGTGACTCCATAGATGGTATCCGGTCTGGTGGTGAAGACGGAAATTTTCTGATTGGTCCCCTCGACGCCAAAATCTATCTCCACTCCCTCGCTTTTTCCGATCCAGTTTCTTTGCAATGTCTTTACATTCATGGGCCAACCTTCGAGTCTATCCAGATCCTCAAGCAACCTTTCGGCATAGGCGGTGATTCGGAAAAACCACTGCTTTAGCTCCTTTTCTTCAATCACAGACTCACATTTCCAGCATCTCCCCTGCTCTACCTGTTCATTGGCTAACACGGTCTTGCAGTCCGGACACCAGTTCACAAAGGCGGTGTCTTGATAGGCTAAGCCATGTTCATATAATTTAAGAAACATCCACTGAGTCCATTTATAATAATCAGGCAGACAGGTGATTACCTCCCGGCTCCAATCGAAACTTATTCCGCATCGTTTCAAAGTTGTATCGGAGACTTTTATATTTTCCATGGTCCACTCTTTGGGATGGATTTTTCTCTTTTGCGCCGCCAATTCTGCTGGCAGGCCAAAGGCATCCCAGCCAAATGGATGCAGGACCTGATATCCGTGCATCATCTTATATCTTGCCACCGTGTCTCCGATGATGAAGTTGCGAAAGTGCCCCATATGAATATCGCCGGATGGGTAGGCGTACATCACCAGCAGATAGTATTTCTTCTGAGGATGATCCGGAGCCTGGTATATCTTACTCTCTTCCCACTTTTTTTGCCATTTGGGTTCTATCTCTTTGAATGGATATCCTTTCACCGATTACCTCTTTCGAGAAGGATAGATTGGAGTGTTCACCTTTAGTGGAACTAAGTTTTAGATCAAGTTAAAGCTTGGCACTCCAGCAAAACCTTTTCCCTTCAAGGTGAACTCAATTTGTATACGAGATCTCTTTACATGGTTAACTTATCTTTTTCTCGCAGGCTAAAGCTCATTTGAGTCAACTGACCTCTGGCTACCGGTTAGAAGAATTAGGGATATAGTCGGTAGATAGTTCGAGGGAATGGGATGGATTCCCTTATATGAGACAAGCCACAGATCCAGGTGACTGTCCTTTCCACTCCCAGACCGAA
>JAOZNS010000138.1 GCA_029933635.1 Candidatus Zixiibacteriota bacterium
AATATAATCCTTCGAGTTCAAAAGTCAAACAAAAAAAGCACCAGCCGAGGAGAGTCCAGGCACAAGGTATCCAGGTTTGCAGGCTGATTTATTTGAGTGAGGAGGAGTTTGAGTTTTTAAAGCTAAAGAGGCTTGATCTTTTAAAGAGGGCTGGGTATTTTGGAGAAGAATTGTCAGAAGGGGGGAAGGGTGATAAGAAAGGAGCTCTCAGAGGCTCTACAAACCAAGATCTGCAGGCTGGTAGGGGTAGATTACCCCCTGTTATGAGCCTACGAACATTCTGGCTACTCGCGATTCTATATACTGGAGTTGGAGGAGGGTTGCTGAATACTTTCGGGATTCACAAGATGTGGAGGATCACGGCAGAAAAAGAAAGGTTATACGGAGTGATCCCTGGGTGAGAAAAAGATGACCTCCTTTGAAGTTGATATGTTATAATATCAACCCGATGATTAAAGATCAAAAGAACAAAGGAGGTCAGATGAGATATTACCAGATAATCAAGGGTATGTCAAGCAAATTTAACCATAGACTTAAGATGATAGAATATGCTTTACAGCATGGGATAAGCCAAGCTGCCAAAGAATACCAGACCATTCGGAAGACGGTAAGGAAGTGAGTTGTGCGTTTTAAGCAGGAGGGGTTAGAAGGTCTTAAAGATAAGAAGAGAGCTCCTAAACATATACCTCACAAGTTAAAGCTGGAAGATGAGGCCCGGATCATCCAATTAAGACAAAGCCACCCTTCCTGGGGTTCTCGGCGTCTGATCGAACGTTATCATGTCAAAGGGAGCCATAATGCGGTAAATCGAGTGATCAAGTAAAACGGTTTAATTAAACCCAAAAGAAAGTGTTGGCGCAAACGCAAAGATTTATCGGAATTAAAGAAGAGGATGAAGTTTTTTGAACAAAGCCAGATAGACACCAAGGACCTTTCGGATATTTATCAATACTGGCCTTTTATGAGAAGATTGAGACTTCCCAGATACGAGTTCACTTTAAGAGAACTCTCCACCGGGGCTTGCTTTTTTGCCTATGCCGATCGGAATAACTCTACTTATGCCTCACTCTTTGCCCAGTATGTTATAGAACACCTGAAGAGTTATGGGATAAAGACTGCTACCATCACCTGGCAGACGGATAATGGGAGTGAGTTTATCGGCCCGGTAAGAAAGAAGAGTTCTCGACCCTCTGCTTTTGAAAAAGAACTTAAAGCTAACCTGATAGAACATGGCAGGATTCCTCCCAGATCTCCTCATCTTCAGGGGGATGTAGAATCCTTCCACCGAATAGTTGAGGATGAACTTTACCGGATAGAGTGGTATAAGGATCATATAGAATTTTTGGGGAAGGTTTATGCTTATCAGCTTTACTTCAGCTATCTCCGGAAGAGCAGATACAGAGAGAACCAATCCCCGGTGGAGATCTTAAGAGAGCGATTCCCCCGGATGGATGAGGGTATGCTCAATTTACCTCCCATCAGACTGGAAACACTCCTTCCATCATCCTATAAAAAGAAACCTAAAAGTGGACAGATATCCACCCGGAAGGGTGGATACCATGTACCTATACCTGTCCAACCTTTTCGATAAATCTCTTGATCGGTTGAGGCTAATTTGTTATAGTTAAGTGAAAATGTGTTCAAACAGATGATTGAGCATCTTAGGTAAGGAATCCACAAAAAGGAAAGGATAAAAGATGAGCGATTTTTATCAGACCGGCGTGGTTTCCACTTTGCATCGATTGGGGAAGACAAACCTGGGGGCTTTGGAAGCTGAGCTTTCCGAGCATGCCAGACACCGTCCCATCGCTTTGATCCTGCCCACCACCTTCTCTGATTTTAAAGGGGAAGCTTTTAAAAAAATTCTGGAGAACTTAAGAGGGGTGAAATATTTAAAAGAGATAGTGGTGGTGATGAACAAGACTGACACCATGGAATTCCGACAAGCAAAAAGGATCCTTTCTGAATACCCTTTCGAGACCAAGGTGGTGTGGAGCAGCGGTCCCCGGATAGGTGAACTCTATAAGCTTCTGGAGAAAAATGAACTGTTCATCGGTCCGGATGGAAAGGGAAGATCGGTCTGGATTGCCTTGGGCTATGTGATCGCCACCGAAAAAAGTGAGGTGATTGCGCTTCATGATTGTGATATACTTACTTACGATCGGGAGCTTCTGGCGCGTCTTTGCTATCCTGCCGCTAATCCCAACATGGGATATGAATTCTGTAAAGGGTTTTACAGTCGGGTGACCGACCGGATGTACGGTCGGGTGACCCGTCTGTTCTTCACCCCCCTCATTCGAGCTCTGCAAAAGATTTTGGGTTATCTTCCGGTTTTAGTCTACTTCGACAGTTTCCGATATCCGCTCTCCGGGGAATTCAGTCTGGACATAGATCTGGCTCGGGTCAACCGAATCCCTTCCGACTGGGGACTGGAGGTGGGATTTTTAGCCGAGGTGTATCGTAACTGCGTGCCCAAAAGAATCTGTCAGGTGGACCTGATCGAAAGCTTCGAGCACAAACATCAGGAGCTTTCAGAGACTGATCCCGCCAAAGGGCTTTTGAAGATGTGTATCGACATCACCAAAACCATCTTCCGAACCCTTTCCACGGAAGGGGTGGTCATCTCGGCAGGAGCTTTACGCACCCTCGAATCCACCTATCTCCGAACCGCGCAGGACACCATCAAAAGATATGAGGATGATGCCTCCATAAATCAACTCTATTTTGACAGACATGCGGAGGTTTCAGCCGTAGAGGCGTTTTGCAAGGGGATTAAGATAGCGGCTAAGGAGTTTCTGGATAACCCATTAAGCACGCCTGAGATTCCCAACTGGAACCGGGTCACCTCCGCCATTCCAGATTTCCTGGAGAAACTGAAAGAGGCCGTGGAGGAAGATAACCGGTAGCCTCAATCAAACTTAAGAAGGTGAGCTCCCTCAGAAAAGATGCGTTGTCAATTTTGAGCTTCTCCTTGAAAGCCTGCGATCCGTCTTGCGCTATCAAAGATCGCATCCAGGTTAAAAGGGAAAAGCTGTGGGTCGATCGTAGAACCTCTTATGATTTAAGATCATTTAAGCGAATTTTCATACTTGGGGCAGGAAAAGCTTCTGCTCGAATGGCTTATGCCATGGAGGAAATCCTAAGGGAGAAGATCTCCTCCGGGATAATCATCACCAAAAAGGGTCATGGGGTCAAGCTCAAGAAGGTTGATCTGGTGGAGGGCGGGCATCCCTTGCCTGACAAATCTGGAATTCAGGCAACTAAAAATATGTTAAGGCTTCTATCCGGAACTGCAATAGATGATCTGGTTATTTTTCTTCTTTCTGGAGGTGCATCTGCACTTTTAGTCTCGCCTGTTTCCGGGATAAGCTTAACGGATAAAATCAAGCTTACGCATCAGCTTTTGAGATGTGGCGCCGACATCAAAGAGATAAATACCATTCGCAAGCATATTTCTCAGGTCAAGGGAGGAAGGCTGGCTCAACTTGCCCAGCCCTCGCAGATCTTAACTCTGGTATTGTCAGATGTGATCGGGGACAGAATTGAATTTGTTGGTTCCGGACCCACCTCGCCAGACAGCACCACCTTTTCTCACTGTTTGAAAATCATTACTAAGTATAAATTAAAAGATAAAATTCCCACTTCTGTCTATTCTTATTTAAAAGAAGGCGCTGAAGGGAAAATTCTGGAAACACCTAAGCCGGGTGATCCGGTTTTTAAAAAGGTAAAAAATGTAATAATAGGATCAAATAAGATGGCTCTTAGGGAGGCGAAAAAGAGAGCTGAAGCCTTGGGATACGAGGTCTTCGTCCTGCCTCGTCCGGTGGCTGGGGATACCACCAGGGCGGCACTTGGACATGTTGATTTAATTAGAAGAATAAAGAAAAAGGGAGAGCCAATAAGTCCACCCGCCTGCATCATCTCCGGCGGAGAGACCACGGTGAAGGTTAAGGGGAAAGGGTTGGGGGGCCGAAATCAGGAATTCGCCTTGGTAGCCGCTATGGGGATTAAAGATATGAAGAAGGTGGTGCTTCTTTCTGCAGGAACTGATGGGACCGATGGTCCAACAGATGCAGCAGGTGCCATATGTGATGGAGAAACGGTAAAAAGAGCACTGAAGGAGGGAATGGATCCTCAACGATACCTGGATCAAAATGATTCCTACCATTTTTTCCAGAAATTGGGCGATCTGATAATCACCGGACCCACCCAGACCAACGTGATGGATATCCATCTGATTCTGATCGGTGAATAACTCATGGTAGAAAAGAAACATAACTAATTCTACCAATCGAAGATTTTTTCTTTTCTCTCTCGGCATTTCGCTTATCAGACAGGTTCCCCTTTGATGTAGCTTCCAAAGAAGAGGACCGTTAGAAGGGACCTCTATGAGGAAAAAGATCAGAATCTTAAAACATATATTCATGGAAAAATGGTTTTCCTGTGATGATGGATATAAATATTCAGTGGAAAAAGCTTGTTTTTCCCCAAGGTTTATCTTAACTTCTACATCGGAAATAAAATATAATCACCCTTAGGTCTTTAAAGCAGGGAAACGATGGCTAAGTCTTTACTCTCCAAGGAAGTGAGGAAACAGATTCAGCAGATTGGGGAGGTGGACGTGTTGGTGGGAATACCCAGCTACAACAGTGCCCGAACCATTCCCCATGTGGTGAGAGCAGTCTCGGCTGGACTGGCTAAATATTTCCCCAAATATCGCACCCTCTTGGTCAACTCGGATGGAGGTTCCACAGACGGAACGCCAGAGCTGGTAAAGCGAACCACCTTGGATGACTTGGACGTTTTATTGATGGAACATCCAGTCTATCCCATCCATAAGATCGTCACCCCTTATCATGGGATACCTGGAAAGGGGAGTGCTTTCAGAACCATCTTCCGGATAGCAACGGATCTGAAGGCTAAAGCTTGCGCGGTGGTAGATTCGGATTTAAGAAGCATTGCACCTGAGTGGATTGAAGCCCTGGTTGAGCCGGTTCTTTTTCACGGATATGATTTCGTTGCCCCTTACTACAAGCGCCATAAGTATGATGGGACCATAACCAACAGCATAGTTTATCCCCTGACCAGAGCCCTTTATGGGAAAAGGATCAGACAGCCCATCGGTGGAGATTTCGGGTTTTCGGGCAAATTGACTCAGCACTATCTTCAGAAAAAGGTCTATGATACAGACATCGCCCGCTTCGGCATAGACATCTGGATGACCACCACCGCCATAGCTGATGGTTTCAAGGTCTGTCAATCCTTCCTGGGCGCAAAACTCCACCAGGCTAAGGATCCAGGGACCGACCTTTCCGACATGTTGGCGCAGGTGGTGGGGTCGGTCTTCTTTCTGATGGAAATTTACTATCCGGTTTGGTCCCAAATTTCCAACTCGGAGCCGGTTAAAGAATTTGGCTTTAAATTCGAGGTGGGACTGGAGCCCATAAGGGTAAATCTGGAGAGGATGGTGGAGAACTTCAAACATGGGATGTCCAATCTACTCCCGGTCTGGCAGAAGATACTATCACCTGATCTTTTGGTTGGTCTTGAACAGGTCGCTTCCCGTCACGTGGTAGATTTCAATCTTCCAGACGCCACCTGGGTTCGGATCGTTTACGATTATGCTTTAGCCTATCATCGAAGGGTGATGTCCCGAACTCATATTCTCAAGTCCCTTACCCCCCTCTATCTGGGTTGGATCGCCTCTTTCGTCAACCAGACCATGGAATCAGATGCAGGGGAGGTGGAGGATAAACTAGATGCTCTATGCCAGGAGTTTGAAAGACAAAAGAGCTATCTTTTGGCTAACTGGAGTAAGGAAATTAAACGATAGAGACAGAGGAGGTGCCGGATGGAGTCCTCATGGAAGATATCAATCGTCCAATCCTGGAAGAAGATTGCCAGCTTCGCTCCTGAGGCTCTGCAACTGATCATCATCCTCATCTTGGGATTCATCATCGCCTGGCTGTTGAAGATAATAGTGAGATACATCTTGAAGTTGGTCAAGTTCGATGTATTTGGCTATCGAATAGGAATGACATCTGTTTTGAGCAAAGCCAGCATCACCCGCTCACCCAGCGAGGTTTGCGGAATTTTTGTCTACTGGTGTGCAGTTTTCCTTTTCTTTATAGTCGCTCTGGGAACGCTGAATATAGCTGCAGTCGATCATCTTCTCACCTTGATCTTTGCCTACATTCCTCATCTGGTGATTGCCATTTTTGTTTTTCTCTTAGGCTACTTTCTTTCCAGATTTTTCAGTCGGGCGATCCTTATAGGTCTGGTGAATGCTCAAGTGAAGTCCGCCAAACTGATCGCCACCCTTTTCCAGATGTTGATCCTCATCCTCTTCTCAGCCATGGCCATAGAACAGTTAGGAATCGCTCGCGGAATCGTGGTTGCCACCTTCGCCATCTCCTTTGGTGGCGTGGTCTTAGCATCAGCCATTGCATTCGGGTTGGGTGGAAAAGATATGGCTAAGGATATACTGGAAAGGAGGTTTAAGTCTCCAAAGGAGGAAAAACCCAAACCCGATGAGTTTTCTCATCTCTAAGCTCTTATGGTTCGAAGGAAAAAAAGGGTTTTAATCTTCACCGATCTGGACGGAACCCTTCTGGATGTTGATAGCTACTCATTTAAAGAGGCTCTTCCCGCATTAGAAAAAATCAGAAAAAAGAAGATTCCTCTGATTTTGTGTTCCAGCAAGACCAGAGCAGAAATTGAGATATATCAGAAAAAGATGAAGATAAAACAGCCCTTCATATCTGAGAACGGAGGAGGAGTATTCATTCCTCTGGGATATTTTCAAAAGATTCCTTTTGAGGCTAAGCAGAAAGGAAAATGCCTGGTTTTGGAATTCGGGAGGCCCTACCGGCAAATAAGAAGGAGATTTGTGGAGGTCATAAATAGGTTAAAGCTAAAGGCGATTGGCTTCGGGGATTTAACCGCCGATGAGATTTCCTCTCTGCTCAAGCTTAGCAAAACGGAGGCAAAGCTGGCTAAGAGAAGGGACTATGACGAGCCCTTTTATTTCTTAAAAGAGACCAGAAGAGAAAAGATCAAATTGGCAAAAGAGGAATTCAAAAGAAGCGGGTTGAGACTGACGAAGGGTGGGAGGCTTTTTCATCTCACCGGAGACAACGATAAGGGAAAAGCGGTTAGGCTCTTAACCCGGCTATACAAAATCAACTGGGGATGTGAG
>JAOZNS010000348.1 GCA_029933635.1 Candidatus Zixiibacteriota bacterium
CTGGCCGATCAAGCATATCTGTTTGTTAAAAAAATTAAAGTTTTCCTCGGCATCATCCAAATCAAAGATATAATTCCATTCCTGTGGTTCCTTGGGTGTGGAATGAACCAGATAGGATTGATCGAATCGGTGATCCATGGCAAAGCGGGACAAAATCTTTATGCTCTCCTCCGAAAGCTCACTTTTGGTCCACTCCATGGCTTTTTGTGCATATTCGTTGAATAGGTTGGTCTCGATCAAACCCAGGGCGGCATAATCATGATTCCCCATCAGTTTGACCTTCGTCAACTGATCGATTAAAAAGATGCACTCATTCGGGTTTGGACCATATCCCACCGCATCTCCGAGAAAAAAGACCCGGTCTAATCTTTCCTTTCGGAAGTCCTTGGCCACGACTTCCAAAGCCTCTAAATTGGAATGGACGTCAGAGAAGAACCCATACCTCATTGATCTTTTCCTTGGATAAAACGGAATACAGATTTCCCCACCTCGATCAGATCATCATTCTTAAGGCGATATCTTTGAACGCTCTCCCCATTTACTCGAAGCTTGCTTCTTCGCCCTAAATTCACCAACACAAAACCATCTTTATCTTTGATGATTTTAGCCTGAATCTTGGATACAAGAAAGCCTTTAATCTTTATATTCACAAATTTCGCTTTTCCCAAGATGATAACTGGTTTATTTAAGGGAAAGCGTTTCTGGGCTGTATGAGCCTCACCCACAAGAACCGAGCCACCAGCTATTTGGGCTACCTCTCTGGCTTCTTTGTCTTTTTCCAAAAGCTTTTTTTGTTTTCGTGTCTTCAGCACCATGGTCCCTTCCCACTCAGCCAGCTGAGGTTCCTTAGGGGTATTCTGATGATAGATCAGATCGAACTTGCCGATGGTGATGCGGTCGTTATCTTTTAACACCTCCTCGGTTATCTTTCGGCTATTCACAAAGGTTCCATTTAAGCTTTCGTTATCCAGGATCAAAGCTGAGTTTTCATCGAATTCGATCACCGCATGTCTTCGGGAGACCCCTTTGTTGTTCAGCACGATATCGTTATCCGGGGTCCTTCCAATGTTGATTCTCTTCTTTTGAGTGACCACCCTTTCGATGATCTTATCCTCAAACTTGACCAAAATCTCGGGCATATTTCCCCCCTTGGTCTACTTTTTCATGTTAAAAGAATAATACCTTTTAAAATTTTTGTCAATCGATTTTACTGGCTTTATTCTTTTCAACCAGCCAGCCTTTTCAGCTTCCCTTGAACCGGTTTGCATCTGGAGCTGTCTTTTCTTATATTGTCGACATGAAAATTGGAAACTTGATTTTGTCCGGAAAGGTGGTCTTAGCTCCTCTGGCGGGGATTGCTGACTCCCCCTACCGACTTATTGCCAAAAAGTTTGGTGCCGCTTTAGTTTACACCGAGATGATCTCGGCTGAAGGGCTCTTGCGTGGCAATACTGGCACATTGAGGCTTTTTTACTTTAAATCTGAAGAGAGGCCCATAGGCGTTCAAATCTTTGGCTCCGATCCGGAGAAACTGGCTTCAGCTTGCCAGCTAATTAATAAGCTCAAACCAGATCTGATTGATTTGAACTTTGGCTGTCCGGTGAAAAAGGTGGTCAAAAAAAACGAGGGGGCAGCTTTGCTTAAAGATCTGAGGCTTCTGAAAAAAATAGTCTCAGCGGTCGCCAGATCTGCTGAGTCTCCGGTCACCGTAAAGATCAGGAGCGGTTGGGACCAAAATAACTTGGTAGCAGTTCAGGTGGCAAAGATCGCTGAGCAATATGGAGCTTCAGCCATAACCGTTCATCCCCGCACTCAGAAGT
>JAOZNS010000139.1:0-2746 GCA_029933635.1 Candidatus Zixiibacteriota bacterium
CCGATGGCATTTCTGCGAGTTAAGACCCCGAAGATTCCAACGCAGAACAAAATGGCACTTAAAGTCAGGTAATGGTTAAGACCAACCAAATTTATTCCCTCCGGGCGATGATTATCGCCCCGATTAATGCGGTCAGCAGGACCACCGACACCACCTCGAAGGGGAGGACATAGGCGGTCAAAAGTTGCCGGCCGATGCCAACCGTAGACTGAACCTCAGCAGTTTGAAATGATAATTTCCATGCGGTTTTACTTAAAGTGAACACGGTGGCGACCAAAAGCGCCGCTACGATTATGATCCCCGGAACCACCTGCTCATTGGATTGTCTGATCTTGGCGTTATAAAGTTTGGCGGTGAGCATGATGGCGAAGATCATTAAGACGGTTATGGCTCCCACGTAAATTAAAACCTGAACTGCCGCCAAAAATTCTGCCGAAAGAAGTATGTAGATTCCCGCCACACCAAAAAAACACAGAACCAGAAATAAAGCGGAGTGGAATATGTTCTTCAGGCTGACCACCATCACGGATGAGCCTAAGATCAGGCCCGCCAATATATAGAAAATTCCAGCCGAAAGTCCTGTCAGCAACTTTTTTCCTTTCCTCTATTCTTTCTAAGTTAGGTGGGAATCGATCCCACACTCACCTTAAACTGAGTATTCCTTTCCTATCTGAGCCAGCCTTTCCTTATCGTAAATCAAATCTTTCTTGTCATAAACAGAAAATTCATAACGAGGGACCAGTTTTATGGCTTTTCCCTTCACCGGACAGGTTTCCTCACACAATCCACAATAAATGCATAAACCGGTGTCCACCTCGAAGACCTGAGCCACCCTTTTTCCGCTTTCGTCCTTGGCCGAGGAGAATTTTATGGCGTTGTTGGGGCAAATCTTGTAGCACAGCCCGCAGGCGATACATTTGAGTTTGTTGGTTTCAGGATCGGTCAGAAGCACCACGCACCCCCGGGACCTTTCCGGCATGGTCCATCTCTCTTTGGGATACTGCAAGGTGATCGCATGTTTCCCCAGATGCTTCACAGTTACGGTTAATCCTAAAATCAGATTGTATATCCCTGAGTATATGGTCTTGATCAAAGCCATGAGCTCATGCAAAAAGTCCGGTTAAGATCAGATTTAAAAACGCAAGGGGCAAAAGGAACTTCCAGGCGAATTCCATCAGTTGATCCACCCGGATGCGGGGATAAGTCCATCTGAACCACATTATCACAAAAATGATGCCAAAGGTCTTGATGAGAAACCAGATCCATGAAGGGAGCCAGGGTCCGTGCCATCCCCCTAAGAAGAGGGTGGTTACCACAGCGCTTATGGTAAAAAGGTTAGTATATTCAGCTAAAAAGAACATGGCAAACTTCATCCCGCTATATTCTGTGTTATAACCTGCCACCAGCTCCTGCTCAGCCTCAGGAATATCAAAAGGAGTTCGGTTTACCTCAGCTACCGCGGCGGTCAGGTATACGAGAAAACCGATAGGTTGTCTGACGATATACCAGTCCCAGAAATGAACCTGAGACTTTACTATCTCGACCATGGAGAGGGATTGAGCCAAAAGCACCACTCCCAAGACGGACAAAGTTAAAGGCACCTCGTAGCTCACAATCTGGGCGGCTGATCTGAGCCCTCCCAGAAGAGACCATTTGTTGTTAGAGCTCCATCCCGCCATTAAAAGTGAGACCACGGTGAAGGTTGTGATGGCTAAGATGTAAAGTATCCCAATATTAAGATCGCGCACGATAAGACCTCTGCCAAAGGGTATGCATACATACACCAAAAGAGCCGATACAAAGACCACCAGAGGAGCTATCACAAAGACAGGTTTGTCCACCTTGAGAGGGATTATATCCTCCTTTTGGATCAGCTTTATCGCATCGATTATGGTCTGTCTCCAGCCATGCCACCCGGTTCGCATGGGACCGAATCGGACCTGCATATGGGCAGAGACCTTTCTTTCCCACCAGACCAAAAACAGGACAGCTACGGTGATAAAGCCCAGTATTACCGCGAAAACTAAAAGCATGGAGAGAAGGTCTAACCAAACCCGAGGAATGCTGAGGCGGGTGAACCATCCCTCCAGCCAGAAGTAGACCGTTTGGAAAACTTTATCTAATTCAAACAAAGATTCAGGTCCTCTCCTTTTTATGTTTGTCCGATTGATCGGGCAATATTTTCAACCGATTGAACCCGGCTTCATTACTTTGAGGAGAAAAACTCTGGTTTTTTTGTCACCCAGATTTTTTCTGTTCATCGAGCAAGAAAACATAAGTTTTACCTGCTGGTCCTGCACCTTTTATCTATCCACATCAGGCATGATCACATCCAAGCTGGCAAAGATTGCCACAAGGTCTGCAATCTTCCACCCTCTGACTATCTCAGGTAATACAGCTAAATTCGAAAAGGAGGCGGTGCGAAGCTTCACCCGATAGGGTATGGTGCTTCCATCGGAGACCACATAAAATCCCATCTCCCCCCGGGTGGATTCGATCCTCACATAAGCCTCTCCCTTGGGAGGTCTAAACACCGCTGGCGTCTTGGTTTTTATTTCTCCTTCGGGTATGGATTCTAAAGCTTGTTCCACTATTCGGTTGGCTTGCCTCATCTCCTGGATCCTTACGATGTATCTGTCCCAGGTGTCGGAATTGGTCCCGGTAGGTATTTCAAAATCAAATCTATCGTAAACCGAATAAGGTTCCTCCTTTCGCAGATCCCATTTAAGTCCGGTGGCTCTCAAAT
>JAOZNS010000139.1:2756-7134 GCA_029933635.1 Candidatus Zixiibacteriota bacterium
CCCCCACCCCCTTGGGTCTGCCCAGAAAGATTGGATTTTCGGTGAGGATGGCTTCATACTCATCCACCCTGGGCTTGAAATAGTTCACGCACTCTTTGGCTTGGGGAATAAATTCAGGAGGTAGATCGCGGGAAACCCCTCCGACTCGCATGTAGTTAAAGGTCATCCTTTGTCCGCAGGTCATTTCAAAAAGATCCAAGATCTTTTCCCTTTCACGGAAACAATACAGAAATGGAGTGATAGCACCCAGATCAAGGGCGAACGTTCCCAACCAGATCAGGTGGCTGGCTATCCGGTTTAGCTCATCCATTATCACTCGGATATATTCTGCCCGCTCCGGGACCTCAATTCCCGCCAGCTTCTCAACCGCCATGCAGAAGCCGTGGTTACAGAACATTGCTGAGACATAATCGATCCTGTCGGTATAGGGGATAAATTGAAGATAGGTTCGATTTTCAGCGATCTTCTCCAGCGCTCTATGAAGATACCCGATGATAGGAACCACATCTTTGATCACCTCCCCATCCATCTTCAGAAGCAATCGACATACTCCATGGGTGCTGGGATGTTGAGGTCCCATATTTACTATGAATTCTTCGGGGCCCACCTTCTCTGTGCTCATAAGGGGCACCTGAAAACTATTTCTTGGGTAGTCGGACAAAATCCTTTCCCTCCCAATCCTTTCTCATGGGAAAACCTTCGTTCCAATCCTCGGGAAGAAGTATGGGTCTGGGATCAGGGTGATTTTTGAAACGCAACCCGAAAAGCTCAGCTATCTCCCTTTCATGCCAGTTGGCCGCATTCCACACCGGGGTCACCGATTCTAACTCTCCATCTCTGAGAAGGGAGGTCTTTATGACCATCTTATGTCTGTGGGTAAAGGAAAACAGATTATACACCACCTCCATATGATCCACATAATCGATGCAGGTCATGCAAGCCAAAAGATCAAAGGAAAGTTCCGGGGTTTCTTTGGCAAACTGGCATACCTGTAGGATCAGATCCTTATCCACCTTAAAGGCGACATCCGGGCCCACCATGGGGATCTCTTCGATCTTATCCGGGAATTTATCTTGAAAGGTCTTAAGTATCTCTTCTCTGGTCATCTTTTTATTTAGGGTATAACGGAGTTTTAGGTTAGCTTGAAGTCTGCCTCCAGCACTTTAGCTCCAATCCGCAACCTTTTCCCTTTTTATCTTCTCCTGCAGCTTGATGCATCCCTCCATTAACGACTCCGGTCGAGGCGGACAGCCGGGGATATAAACGTCCACCGGAATGATCAGGTCCACCCCTTTTACCACGCTGTAACTGTCGTAATAGAAAGGTCCTCCTATCACCGCACATCCTCCCATGGCGATCACATATCTGGGCTCTGCCATCTGTTCATAAAGCCTTCTCACCCGGGGAGCCATCTTTCTGGTTAGGGTTCCCGCCACAAACATCAGATCCGACTGGCGGGGCGAGGCACGAAAGATCATCCCGAATCGGTCAAAGTCATAGCGGGAGGCACCAGCACACATCATCTCCACGGCACAGCAGGCTAAGCCAAAGAGCATATACCATAGGGAACAGGCTCTGGAGTAATTGAGCACCTCATCCATAGCTGTGGTTATCAATCCCCCGCCAGGAAGGTGCTCTAAATAGACCGGCAATTTCTTGATCAGACCCATCTTAAGGCTCCTTTTCTCCACACATACACTAAGCCAAAGATCAGAATGGCCAGAAATATTATCATCTCGATGAAGGCAAAAAGCCCCAGGCTTCTGTAAACGACCGCCCAGGGAAACAGAAACACCACCTCCACATCGAATATCACAAATACCAAAGCATAAAGATAGTAGCGAACGTTGTATTGCACCCAGGCGCTCCCGATGGGAAGCTCACCACATTCATAACTTTCCAGCTTGTCTGGTGTGGGATGATGGGGACGGATAAGTCGCGAAAGGAAGAAAACGAATATTACAAAGAGGATGCCTATCAGTAAGAAAAAACCAACGTATGCGTAATCATGAAGCATAACCAGATGGGTTAACCGAGCCTTTTTGTATATTCTGCGTTCCTTCTACCTGTGAGCAGAGAAAGCCAGTGCAAGTGAATTTCTTCACAAATAGTTAATCTAAAAAACAATTTTTTCGAAATTTGTCAAGAAATTTTATAAACTTTTTGTGAAATTTTTCAGAAGTTGAACCTGTAAAAAGGTGAAGGCAAAGGAGGTAACCTTGGAGGAGGTGAGTAACTATCTGAGCTCAAAGCAGGAGAACAAGTTGCCCTCCTTCAAACTTAAATGATGGCGGGAGCTTTTGAAAGCCTGGCTAAATTATTCTTGACAAAGCAGGGGTTAAATCTATTTTAGATGGGTGATCTGTAAATGTAATAATAGGCTGATGTGGAAATCAGATCTGTATTCTAATCAGGAGGTTGAAACATGAAGCTAACCATCAATAGGATATTAGCTGTGACCCTCTTCGGAGGTATGATCTTAAGCGTGTTCTCCTCATCCAGCCCAGCCCAGCAGATGAAGATCGGGTATGTGGACGTGATGCGGTTAAAAAAAGAGTATAAGGAATATCAAGAGGCAGAGGCGAAGTTCGAAAAGGAGATGGCCGTATGGCAGGCCCAAGCGGATTCCATGCAGAGCGAGATGGAAAAGATACAGGAAAAATTGCAAAATCCACCCATCACCATGCGGGAGGAAGCCCTAAGCAAACTGAGGGAAGAGCTTTTGGTCAAGCAGAATGAATACCAGATGTTTGTCAATGAAGTGATGGGACCAGACGGTAAAGCGGCGAAGAAGGAATATGAGCTTTCAAAGCCTTTGATAGATAAGATCAACACGGTGATCAAGCTGATCGCCCTGAAGGGCAATTATGCTTTCATTCTGGATTCCACCGCCGGGACCGTGCTTTATGCTGACGAAAAATATGACCTCACAGATAAAGTGTTGGCGGAGCTTAATAAATAAATCAAAAGTGATGGAAACCCAAAGTTTTTCCTCACAAATGGTTTGTGGAACGATTTCGATCGTGAGGTTTTTTACATATGTGGTGATCTGCATTAGATCTCTGGAAAATTCTGTAAGGATCGACCATACAGAAAAGTATGCTCAAGAAGATAATTTTTTAAAACTATCCAGCGGGGGGAATTTCAGATACTTTGTGGATTTGACTTGTGAACCTAAGGTTAGCCTTCGTGGAGGTAGATAGAGATGAAGGATCAAAGGGTGGTAACTTTGGCTAAGAATCTGGTGAATTACTCTCTGGATCTGAAGCCTAAAGAAAGGGTCTGGATCGAGACCAGAGGCTTTCCGGTTCTGGAGATGGCAAAGGAGATGATCACCCAGGTGACCAGGAAGGGAGCGATTCCTTTTTGGTATTATAACGATGATAGCTTAACCAGAAGATGGCTCTTAGATTGTAATGAGGATCAATTGAAAAGCTTTGCCGAATTTCATCTGGCCATGATGAAGAAGGTGGATGCGTTCGTCTCATTCCGGGGAGGAGATAACGCCTTCGATCTGGGTGACGTCCCGGAGGAGAAGATGAGTCAATACATGAACCTTTACTATAAGCCGGTTCATCTGGAGGAGAGGGTGAAAAAAAAGAAGTGGTGCGTTCTGCGTTATCCCACCAACTCCTTGGCCCAACTGGCTGAGACCTCCCAAGAGGCGTTCGAGGATTTTTATTTTGAGGTGTGTAACATCGATTACTCGAAGATGTCAAAGGCTATGGATCCTCTATGTGAGCTTATGAGCCAAACCGATAGGGTCCGGATAGTTGGCCCGGGCACCGACCTTACATTTTCCATAAAAGGGATACCCAATAAAAAATGTGATGGCAAGCTCAACATCCCCGATGGAGAAGTTTTCACCGCCCCGGTCAAAACCTCGGTAAACGGTCATATCAGTTTTAACACCCCATCGGTCCATGATGGGGTGTTATATGATGGAATCAGGTTTAAGTTCAAGGACGGGAAAATAGTGGAGGCCCAAGCCGAGGTAAATCAGGAAAAGATGATAAAGCTTTTGGATACCGACCCGGGAGCAAGATACATTGGGGAATTTTCTTTTGGAATACATCCCGGCATAAAAAAGCCCATGAAGGATACCCTTTTTGACGAAAAGATCTTTGGCAGTATCCATCTCACCCCGGGGAACGCTTACGATGAGGCCGACAACGGAAACGAATCTGCCATCCACTGGGATTTGGTTCTGATCCAGACCAAGGAATATGGTGGAGGGGAGATATATTTCGATGATGTCCTTATTCGTAAGGATGGCATATTTGTCCATCCGAAGCTAAAAGATGTGTTAGCTGAGGAGGCATTGAAAAGTTAACAAAAAAACAAAAACGTGAGGTTAAAAAGTAAAATCGAGTGCAAA
>JAOZNS010000014.1:0-19748 GCA_029933635.1 Candidatus Zixiibacteriota bacterium
ACCAGATCAGCATTCGTATGACGAATTTTTACATGCGAAAAAGTATAAATTGACCAACATCCCGTGCCTTACCTTTCTAAATTAACCAAAAATCTGTTGACTTTCACCGTCCTTGTTCATATTTTGCACATGCAGATTAAAATCTTTCGAGCTTTATCCGAATTGGCAGTGAAAGCCGTTTATCTCATAACCTCTTTCGTCTTCAAGCAACCACTGATTGCCTCTCTTTCAATCTTTCTTCTTTTGCTTTCCGGGACTTTTTGTTTTGCGCAGATTCCACAACCACCTACTTTTTTGACCGCACAAAGCGATCAGGATAAGGAGGTTCCTCTCTTCTGGTTTTGCCCACATCCGGAGACTTCAGAACTGGTTTACCACGGCGATGTGATGTCAGGTGGGGTATATGTATCCTCCCTGTGGCATGACAATTGTTTGGCGGTAAGGATGAACTTTTCATCTGCTCCTTTTTATCTTTTGCGATCAAGAATATACATACCACATCAAGGAATATCTGGTGATACCACATATGATTATAAGGCTTTCTTCTTCGTTACGATAAATCCAGACTCCGGGGGCATCCCTCAAAATCGATTTCTGGATTCGGTCCTCACCTCAGCCACCGGTGAAGATAGTTTATCAGAAGGAGAATGGGTGGATGTGGACCATAACCTTTATATGCAGGATTCTATCTTCTGGGTCATCTTCCATTGGTTGGAGGATTCCCCCCTCTCTCCATTGGTCGGAGTCGATGATCAGCCAAATTTTGGCAACTCCTTTTGGGGAAAAAGAACGTTTTTTCATTTTGAATGGCATCCCACCTATCACAATCTCATGATCCAGGTAGAGACAGTAATTAATCCTGATACCATCTCTGATGTGGACAGCTTCCGGGTGTATCGTTCCCTTTATCCAGATTCTTTAATGTATCAGAGCAACTTGATTGCCACGGTTTCAGGACAACACTTCCACCATACCGATTCGGAAGTGGTTAATGAACAAACTTACTTTTATCGGGTAACCTCTCTTAACTCAGAGGGAGAAAGCAGAGACTCCAACTTGGCGCAGGCAACTCCCAAAAGGATGGCAACCTTAGAAACTGATGGAGATGAGTTTTTTGTGCAGGTGAGTGCAGGTCAACAGATTTTTGAGACCTTGAATCTTTTCAATTCCGGTGGATTGCCTTTATGGTTTAAGATTAAGATCGGCATGGATGAGGCTGATTGGATGGGGGGCTCAGATCTTTTCGGCTATATCTGGACCGACAACAATCGCTACCCAGATTTAGAGTTTGCCTGGGTAGATATTGAGGATGGGGGAATATGCTTAAGCGACACTGGAGATGACAATCGGGATTATGGATTTTTCGATTTTGGATTCTTCATGCAGTTCTATGGTAACACTCTCGATCGCTTAAGAATTGGTTCGGATGGATGGCTCAGCTTTTCCGATCTGATTCCCTGCTATGCTGACACCTTCAAATGTTACATGAATCATCCTCTTCCTTACTTATGGGGACCTTATTATCTTATCGCTCCTTTCTGGGACGATCTGAAACTTATGGATAGTTCTGCCATCTACTTTTATTCAAACAACGATTCTGCGATCATATCTTATGTAAATCTGCATCACTATGGGCAGGGTGGTTATGGACCATATACTTTTCAAACCATTCTCACCCCAGATGGAGAGATCACCTTTCAATATCTTTTCATCGATGATTCACCATACTCTGCCACAGTTGGAATTCAAAATCAGAACGGCACGGTTGGTCTGGAGATCCTTGGTGAAAAGGACGATCTTAAGGACTCCTTAGTGATAAAGATAATGCCAAGCTGGATCAGGGTGGATTCGATGGAGGGCTACATTCCCCCAGGTGAAAGCAAGACTTTAAATCTGACCTTTGACCCGTTGAGCTATCCTCAGGGAGTTTATCAGGCGAATCTTGTCATCGAAGGCTGGGATAAAAATCATCAACTGGAAACAAAGATCATCCCCTTGACCCTGTGCATTGACACAACCACCTCTGTGGAATGGACCGAGGCGCAAAAGCCACAAAAAATCACCATCTTCCACAACTTCCCCAATCCGTTTAATCTGAGGACCACAATTCAATTTACAATAAGCAGGGACCAAGTAAAATCGGCATACGTTTCCCTTAAAATCTACAATCTTCTGGGGCAGTTGGTGAGGACTTTGATAGACGAAGAGATCTCACCGGGAGATCATCAAATCATCTGGGATGGAAAAGACGATAAAGGAAAGGAGACAGCAAGCGGAATATATTTCTGCAGGCTAAAAGTTGGATCCTATCAGGGGATACGAAAGTTGGTTTTGTTGAAGTAGATGTTGCATTTATGTGACCGCCGTAAGGGTGCAGAAATTTGTTCAGGTTGTGTCGGGAAATCGTTTTCCCGACACTGTGTTTAAGCAGGTCGAGTTCGCATCGGGATTACAAAATCCCGATGCAACAACGCCTTTTGACGGATGAAGCTAAACTTTACCCCTACATTTTCACCTCTTTTGTAAATCGTTCACTTCATTCAACAGCGCTCCTATTAAGTCTTTTTCTTTGACTTTTCCAATGATTTTCCCTTTGGAGAACAAAAGTCCGTATCCTTTTCCTCCAGCGATCCCCACATCTGCATCCTTTGCCTCTCCCGGACCATTTACCACACAACCCATAACGGCTATCCTTATCGGTGCCTTTATATGTTTCACTTTTCGTTCCACCTTTCTGGTCAGAGAGATTATATCTATCTCACATCTGCCACAGGTAGGACAGGAGATGATGATGGGACCGTGCTCCCTTAGATTCAGAGATTTCAAAATCTCATATCCCACCTTCACCTCTTCAATCGGATCACCGGTCAGAGAGACTCTGATTGTGTCGCCGATGCCAGAAGCCAACAGTATCCCGATTCCCAGAGCGGACCTGATTGAGCCTGCCTGAGGTAGCCCCGCTTCGGTTATTCCCAGATGGAGAGGATAATTTGTCTTCTTGGAGATAAGTTTATAAGCTTGGATGGTGGTGGGCACATCAAAGGACTTGAGAGAAATTATTATATCATTGAAATCTAAATCTTCGAGAGTTCGTACCTGTCTCAAAGCCGCCTCCACCAGAGCGGATGCAGATGCTTTCTTGTGTTTCGTTAAAATATCACGAGGAAGTGAGCCTGCATTCACCCCCACCCGAATTGGAATCTTTCTTTCAGATGAAGCTTTCACAATCTCCTTGACCTTCCACTCTGCACCTATGTTTCCTGGATTGATCCTTAGCTTATCCACGCCAGAGTCTATCGCTTTCAAAGCCAGTCGGTAATCAAAATGAACATCAGCCACCAGGGGAATTTTGATCTGTTTTTTGATCAAAAATAGAGCAGAGGCGGCTTTCATATCCGGCACTGCCACCCTTACGATCTCACAACCAGCCTTCTCTAATCTCTTTATCTGTTTAACCGTGGCAGACACGTCGTAGGTGTCGGTCTTGGTCATCGACTGAACGGAGATGGGTGAGCCTCCCCCGATAGGGACTTTGCCCACCCAAACTTTTTTCGTCTTCTTTCTTTTTATCATACTATAAAGATTACCCTTAATTTAATACCTGTCAACCCTTTATTTAGAGCAACTATTGCACTTTGCCCCCATAAGATTTGTAGCACTAAACCTTTGGTAAGATTTCGGACATAACAAATGTCGGATAGCCCTTAGATAAGGGGCATATCCGACATTGAAAAGTTTAAAAATCCAGGGCAGAATGCTCAGGTTTGGAGGGTCAACCTAAATCTCCACCACCTCCTCACCGGTGAAGTTATCCACCTGTGCCAGAAGCTGAGTCAGCTTCTCTTTGATGTTCTGCCTGATGTTTCCTATCATCTGCTCTGCCTCCTCTGCGCTCTGGCACTTCAGGGAAAGATTTATCTCGTTCAGCTTATGAGTTCCTAAACCGTCCGAGCTGAAATCTACGGTGGGCATGCCAAACTTCTCTATCTTTTCCGTCTCCTCTTCATTGAAGTCCACGCTCTCCAAGGAGACAAAGTATTCGCCACCCTTTAACAGTTTTTTTACCTTAACTCGCATCGCTGACCTCCATTTAGGTTAAAATCAGGTTAAGAGTTTCTTGAACGTTTTTCACCCCGATCGTCTGAATATCAAAGCTTTGATTTAGGCTTTTTAAGTTGGTGTGCGGAATAACACATCTTTTAAAACCAAGCTTTTCCGCCTCTTTTATCCTTCTTTCTATTTGACTGACTGCCCGCACCTCACCTCCCAAGCCCACCTCACCGATCACCACCCACTCCCTTTTGGTCGGTTTTTCCTGCAGGCTGGAGACCAGAGCCACCACCACCCCGAGGTCCACTGCGGGCTCGTCGATTCTCACTCCTCCAGCCACGTTGACAAACACATCGAAAGCCGTACAAGAAAGCCCCTCCCTTTTTTCCAGAATAGCCAAAAGCAAAGCCAGCCTTTTATAATCCACGCCAGAGGAGACCCTTTGAGGAGTGCCATAGCTGGAGGGTGAGACTAAAGCCTGAAGCTCAAGCAGAAGAGGTCGGGTCCCTTCCATACAGCAAATTACCACCGAGCCAGAAACCTCTCCAGCTTTTTCTGGCAGGAATAATATGGAGGGATTTTCCACCTCCAGAAGCCCGGTCTCCTCCATCTGAAATACCCCGATTTCATTGCTGGATCCAAAGCGGTTTTTCACCGCCCTTAGAATTCGAAAAAGGCAACTTTTTTCTCCTTCAAAGTAAAGCACCGTATCCACCATATGCTCCAGCACCTTGGGTCCAGCTAAAGAGCCATCCTTAGTCACATGTCCCACCAGAAAGACCGGACTCCCGCTCTGTTTGGCAAAACCAATTAACGCACCAGCACATTCCCTTATTTGACTGATGCTTCCCGGAGTGCTCTCCAAGTCTTGAGTATAGGTGGTTTGAATGGAGTCGATCACTGTCATGTAAGGTATATCCTGCCTGAGCACGTCCAAGATCAAATCGAGGTTGGTTTCGGTAAGTATCTCGATCCTTTGTGGGTTTATTCTTAATCTTTCAGCCCGAAGCTTGATCTGCTTTAAAGACTCCTCTCCAGTAATATATAAAACTTTCTTGTATTGTGAAGCAATTTTTTCAGAAATTTGCAAAAGCAGGGTGGATTTGCCAATGCCCGGATCGCCCCCCACCAAAATCACCGATCCTTTGACGATGCCTCCTCCTACCACTCGATCAAACTCCTTCATTCCAGTGGTGATTCGATCCTCATCCGTCACATCTACCTCTTTCAAAGGAGTGGGGGAGGCTTTTCCGGCTGAACGTGGCTTCTTACGATCCACGATCCTCTCTTCCACCATGCTGTTCCATTCCCCACAGTCCGGGCATTTCCCCAACCATCTTGGAGACTTATGCCCACAGGATTGGCAGATGTAGATTGTTTTGAGTTTGCTGGGATTACGCATTTTGTCTCTCGTCCGTTGTGGGTAGTCGGTCGCTTACTTCAGTCTCTTTCCCAAAGCTTGAAGTTCGGCAAACATTTTTGCACCAAATTCATATAGATCCGCTTCTCTTTGCTATAGCAAACAAGCTATAACTTCGAGGAGGGGATCAAAGTGCGGAGATTGGACCCTGCGAACTTCCGTCAATAAACTGCCTTACCACCGGGTTGTCCGTATTCTTGACCTCATCTGGCGTTCCCACAAAGATTATCTTTCCATCATATAGCATGGCGATCCTGTCGGCAATTTTATAGGCAGATACGATATCATGAGTGACAGCTATGGAGGTTATGGAGAGGGCATTTCTTAGATTGACGATCAACTCATTTATCACATCTGCCATGATCGGATCCAAGCCGGTGGTAGGTTCATCAAAAAGCACATACTCTGGATCCATAGCTATTGCTCTTGCCAGACCAACCCTTTTTTTCATTCCTCCGGAAAGCTCCGCCGGCTTTAAATGATCCACTCCCGAAAGTCCGACCAATCTGAGCTTTTGTTTAACCCTCTTTTTAATCTCTTCTTCTGACAATTTGGTATGTTCCCTCAGACCCAATCCCACATTTTCATCCACGGTCATGGAATCAAATAATGCTGAGGCCTGAAAGAGCATGCCAAATTTCTGTCTGAGTTTATTTAGCTGACTGTCATTCAAGCTGGTTATATCGTCTCCATTGACCAATATCTTTCCGGAATCTGGCTTCATAAGCCCCATGATAAGCTTCAAAAGCACGCTTTTGCCACACCCGCTCCTCCCGATGATGACCATGGTCTCGCCCTTATTTATGGTCAAATCAACCCCCTTGAGCACCTGATTATTCCCGAAACTTTTGAAAACGTTTTTTATCTCAATCATATTCTGAGCGCTGGCAAGGATGGGAACCCCGCCTACGAGAATTTAACTCATCGTTTTTCGCAGGTTGGGCATTATTATTGTTATGTTGCTTCACTTTCATCTTAAGCGCCCTTTTTAGTTCAGTTCTAATTATTGCTGGGCTCTCTTATCGCGCCCAATAAATTGGGCAGCTACAATTTCAATCTATCATCCGAAAAGTATCGAAGCCACCACGTAATCAGCTATCAATATCAGAACTGACGAAAGCACCACCGCTTTGGTGGCGGATCTGCCCACCCCTTCTGCTCCACCTTTAGTTTTAAATCCCTGATAACATCCGATAATGGAGATGATGCTTCCGAATACAAACGCCTTGGAAAGTCCCGACATCAGATCCATAGTCTTGAAAAAGGATTTTAAGCTATTCAGAAACACATGAGGGGGTATGTTCAGTGAGGTGGCGGAGATTCCCAGTCCACCAGCCAGAGCAATTGCATCGGCAAAGATGGTGAGGATCGGAAGCATGATCAGACCAGCTACGAATCTGGGAACCACCAAGTATTTTACCGGATCAAGGGCTAAGGTTTTGAGCGCATCGATCTGCTCGGTTACCTTCATGGTTCCCAGCTCAGCAGCGATCCCAGCCCCCACCCTTCCTGCCACCACCAGCGCGGTGAGAACGGGAGCCAGCTCGATCATCACCGCCTTGCCCACCGCGGTGCCCAGATATCTCATGGGAACGTAGTCTGAGATCTGATATACCGCTTGCACCGCGGTAACCGCCCCAGTGAAGACTGACACCAGAGCCACCAGAGGAAGCGAATTTACCCCCATCACCAGCATCTGTTCGGAGACAAGACCAACTCTGGTGAAAGCAGTGGGTAATCCCAGCAAGACATTTTTGATTAAAATAGCCAGACCCCCCACATTTTCAAAGAAGATCAAGGTCTTTCTGCCTACCAGGATGAAGATATTTTCGGAAGCTTGAGGAAATTGCGTTTTTCTCACCTCTTTTTTAAATTAATTCAAGAGCACCAGTGATATCAGACGTCACTTTAGTCCACCTTTAGTGAGATCTGCCTGAGGCGGAACCTGCTTAATTCTAAGACCCAGTCACTCAATAGTTTTGTAGTTCTCTTTTTGGATTACTAAAATGGGACCTCCCGCCGAATAAATTCCATATTCTCAAACCTGGCGTAGTCCTTTATGAAGGTTAAACGCAAATCGCCGGTGGGTCCGTTTCGGTGCTTGCTTACAATTATCTCTGCCACCCCCTGGCTGGGGGTTCCATCTCTAAATTTCTCTATCCCATAAAATTCCGGGCGGTATACAAATATGACCACGTCCGCATCCTGCTCGATAGCCCCAGACTCTCTCAGATCAGCTAACAGGGGTCTTTTCTCTCCCCCTCGATCCTCCACCTTACGGGAAAGCTGGGACACAGCGACCACAGGCACATTCAGCTCCTTGGCTAATCCCTTCAGAGAACGAGATATCATGGAGATCTCGTGCTGTCTGGATTCGGCGTTACGAGGTCCCTGCATCAGTTGAAGATAGTCCACTATGATCAAGCCCACATCATGCTGAGCCTTAAGTCGGCGCGATTTGGCGCGCATCTGGAGTATGCTGATGTTGGGGGTATCGTCGATAAATATCTTTGCCTCCGCCAAAGGTCCAACCGCCACCGCCAGATTACTATATTCGTGATCGCTTATCCTTCCAGTTCTCATCTTATGGGTGGAAAATCGAGCTCGACTGCAGAGCATCCTTTGAGCCAACTGGCTTTTTGCCATCTCTAAGCTGAAGATGCCCACCGGTATCTTCTCCTCGATGGCTACATGCTCGGCTATGGAAAGACAGAAAGCGGTCTTGCCCATGGAAGGACGGCTGGCTACCACAATTAGATCGGACTTCTGGAGACCTCCGGTCAGAGTGTCCAGTTCGATGAAGCCGGTAGGTATTCCGGTAATCATGCCTCCCTTTTTCTGATACTCCTCTATTGCCTCGAAGGTATGAGGAAGCAGATCCCCCAATGGGATGAATCCCTCCTTTATCCTTCTCTCCGAGATGCTAAAAATTTCCTGTTCTGCCCGATCCAGAAGATCGTCCACATCTTTGGTGGCATCGTAGCACTGCGATACTATCTGGGTGCTGGTGCTGATCAACTTCCGCAGGGTGGACTTCTCCAGCACTATGTTGCAATGATACTCGATGTTGGCGGTGGTGGCAATCCTCTCGGTTAGCTCCAGAAGATACATCCTCCCCCCCACCTCCTCCAACTGCTTCCGCCTGGTGAGCTCCTCGGAGACGGTTATGATGTCCACCGGCTGATTCTTATCATACAGATGCACCAGCACGTCAAATATCTTCTGATGATCCTCTCGATAAAAGCAATCCTTATCTATTATCTCCACTGCTTTTCCGATAGCTTCCTTGTCCAGAAGCATGGCTCCTAAAACCGCCTGTTCCACATCAATTGCCTGCGGTGGAACCCTTTCCGATTGGGATGAGCTTTTACGATCAGCCATGATTAGTTCTCCTATCTCTATATCTACCTTATCCCTTTCCCCTTCTCCATTTTATGAAGAGAGGGACTGAGGGAGGAGAGGTCTTCAGGAATCAACTATCTTCTCATACTCCTTTCTCAAAAACTTCAAATCCTCCCAGGCAAATTTTTTATACTGCTGGTATCTTAAAAGCGCGGCTGGATGGTAGGTCACCAGAAATTTAATCCCGTTGAAGTCATGAATTTTTCCTCTTAGCTGACCCAAAGAGTTTTTGGTTTGCAAAAGCACCTGTGCAGAGATTCTGCCCAAAGCTAAGATTATTTTGGGCTGAATTAGCTTGATTTGCTGGAGAAGATATGGTTTGCACGTTTCAATCTCATCCGGACGAGGATCACGATTCTCCGGAGGACGGCATTTTAAGATATTAGCAATGTAAACCTCTTCTCTTTTGAACTTTATAGCGGCAAGCATCCGATCCAAAAGTTTACCGGCCGCGCCAACAAACGGTTCCCCTTTTAGATCTTCTTCTCTCCCTGGCGCCTCTCCGATAAGCAAAAGTTTGGCTTGGTGATTCCCTGATCCAAAAACGAAGTTGGTTCTGCTATAACCAAGGTGACACCTTTTGCAATTTTTTATCTGATGGTAGAACTCGTCTAAACTTGTGGGAGGGCGTTGGTTTGTTTTTGTTTTCATCTGAGCATAAACTTCATCAAATCCTAACTCTATTTGCTGTTTGATAAAGCTTTTTGCCAGCGCAAAAGCTTGAAGCACTTTCTCGTATTCGCTTTTTTTTTCTTTCATAGTCCTTGAACGTCCTACAGAAACGTTGGACGCTACAGTTTCCGTAGCGCCCGACCTTTGTGTCGGACGGAGATTCCTTGTGATCAATTACTTTATCAAAAGCATCTTCTTAGATTGGACATGATATATAGCACGAAGGCGACAGAAGTAGATGCCGTTTGCAAAACCTCTCCCCCTTAGTCCCCCTCTCCATCCAGATGGATGGAGAGGGGGAGATAGAGGGTGAGGTAGAAATTACTTTATCAATAACATCTTCTTGCTCTGGCTTTTATCTTTTACCTGTAATTTGCAGAGGTATATCCCGCTTGCCACCTCCGATCCATGGTCATCTTTTCCATCCCAGATCACTTCATAGTTTCCCGCCGTTTTTGGCTCATCCACCAAAGTACGCACCAATTGCCCACGAACGTTGTAGATCTTAAGGGTAGTGTGGGCGGGGGTCTGAATACTGCCTACTGTATACTGGATACTGGTCACAGGATTGAACGGGTTGAGGTAATTCTACTTGAGGCTGAAATCTTGGGGTATCGACCATTCGTTATCCTCATCGCTCACGTCTGTATAATGTTTTGTCCACTGAGCAATGTATGCCGACACCCTCCCGCCGGCGATGGTAAACCCTCACCCTGCAATCAGCTTGTTGTCATACACCGTTAGGGCACGGACCCAGTGATTCATCCCCGATCCCAGGGGGGACCAGAATGTGTCGTCCGGGTGGCTGTATATTTTGGCGTTTGCAATTGGTGACATAACCGGCTCGCCGGTGTGAGGGTCAATTCCTACATCAAATCCCTTCAAATCAAGTGGACCCTGGTACCCGGATGCCCGAATGGCTTCAAGGTCAAACCGTCCATCGGGCGTCAAAAAGTCTTCTGCGCTTCGCCCCGTGAAAGCTTGTAGGTCAGGAGCTCCGTGCTCCTGACTTTTCTTGGTGTCAGGTGCGCAGGGCATCTAACCTACTGACTGTGGCGTCGATTGGTCAATCGCCCATGCCGCCATCGCCGCCAGCATCATGACGGCGAAAATTACTGGTCCCATGGTTCCCTCCAGTTGTAGGGACCGTTGAAAAAGTAGTTTTCGGAGTACGGAAGCGGAGCTTCCGCAGCACAAGCAAGCTCGTGCACTCCGGTTTACCCATCTACTTTTTACTCTTTTCTCTTTTTTTGAGCAGTATGCTTACTTTGTCCAATACCTTCTCCGCTACCTCTTTTTTAGAAAGAAGCGGGAGTCTCTCTACTTTTCCTTTCCTATCAACCAAAGTGACCTGATTGGTATCAACTTCAAAGCCAGCGCCCGGAACGTTGGGGTTGTTGACCACTATCAAATCTAAATTCTTCTCCTTTAGCTTTCTTTTTGAATTCCTCATCTCGTTCTCTGTCTCCAGAGAAAAGCCCACCAAAATTTTCTTCCCTTTTCGTTTTCCCATCTCCTTTAAAATGTCAGCGCTGGGCTTGAGTTTTATCAAGAGCTCCTCCTCTTTTCTTTTAATCTTTCTCGGTGAGACCATGCTTGGAACAAAATCTGAGACCGCCGCCGCCATTATGAGTGCCTCCGCTCTGCCAAAATGTGACTTGACTGCAGAGTGCATCTCTTTTGCTTTCTCAACTTGTATGAAGTTTACTTGAGAAGGAGGAGACAAAGCAGATGGACCACTTATCAGAGTAACCTTGGCACCTCTTTTTTGTGCCACCTCTGCTATGGCATATCCCATCTTCCCACTGGAGCGATTGGAGAGGTATCTTACCGGATCTATGGGCTCTTCGGTTCTACCAGCAGTGACTACAAGAGATCTACCCTGTAAATCCTTCTTGCCGGTTAAAAGCTTGACCACTTGTCCAACTATAGTGGCCGGCTCAGGTAATCTTCCTTTACCGGTTCCGCAGACTAAGTCCCCGGTCTCCGGCTCGATGAACCTATATCCTTTGTTTTTTAGATGCTCCATGTTCTCCTGAAAGATGGGATTCTCATACATGTTGACATTCATGGCGGGAGCAAAAATCACCGGCGATTTGGTGGAGATCACCACGGTGGTGAGGATATCATCCGCAATGCCTGTCCTTATTTTTCCGACTATGTTTGCGGTAGCGGGAGCTATCAGAATCAAATCGGCCCACTGGGCTAAACTGACGTGTCTGACTCCCACCACCTTCTTTTCCGGAAACATTTCGGTTACAACCTCGTTTTCGGAAAGGGTCTCCAAGGTCAAAGGGGTGATAAACCTTTGGGCATTTTCGGTCATCACCACGATGACCTGCGCACCAAGCTTTTTTAATCTTCGGATTATCTCGCAAGACTTATAAGCCGCAATCCCCCCGGTTATTCCCACGATTATTTTCTTGTGCTCTAACATAATAAGATAAGCTCGAATTTGAAAGGCTTAATTCAAAAGCATATTTGTGCGACAAATTATGCTTTCCCATTGATATATAACAAAGAGTCATCTCAAAATCAAGTGTTTTAAGAATGTCGGAAATGCCTGATTCCGGTGAAGACCATGGCTATCTTATGCTCATTAGCCGCTTGTATCACCTCCTGGTCGCCCTTTGACCCTCCTGGCTGGATAATTGCCTTCACCCCCGCCTGGGCGACAACATCTACACCGTCCCTTTTGGGGAAAAAGGCATCCGAAGCCAAAACAGAACCTTTGGCTTTTTCGCCTGCCTTCATGACTGCAATCTTTGAGGAGTCCACCCTGCTCATCTGTCCAGCTCCGATTCCCACCGTTTTCTCCCCCTGGGCCAAAAGTATGGCATTGGATTTGACATGCTTAACCATCCTCCAGGCGAAAAGAAGCGATCTTATCTGCTCCGGCGTTGGCGCAACCTCTGTCACCACCTTTAAGTCATCTTCCTTTATCTGGTGTTCATCCGGGGTCTGCACCAGCGCGCCTCCCTTTATTGCCTTCACCATATTTTCTTTACTTTTCTGAGGGCTCAAAAGATCCGGGCAAGCCAAAAACCTTCTATTTTTCTTCCTTTTTAGAAGCTCGAGCGCCTTCGGCTCGTAGTCGGGTGCAAGGACACATTCCACAAAAAAGGTATCGTGAATCTTTTGCGCCGTTGCCATATCCACCACTCGATTAAGACCGATGATGCACCCGAAGGCAGAAACAGGATCGGAGGCTAAGGCATCCTCATATGCCTTATCCAACGTATCTGCACAGGCGGCTCCACAGGGATTGGTATGTTTGAGCACCACGGCAAATGGTTTTTCAGGAAAATCCTCCACCATGGCTAAGGCAGCATCCAGATCGTTGATGTTATTATAAGATAGTTCCTTTCCAGAAAGTATTTCACATCGGGAGATGCTTGCTCCTTTGAAGGCACAGTTTTTGTAGAATGCGGCCCTTTGATGAGGATTTTCTCCGTATCTTAAGTCCTGAAGTTTCTCCCAGCCCATGATGAGATGGGGGGGAAACTCATTTTCAGTTAGTTCCTTTACTCTGAGGGAAAAAAGTTCTTTAAAGTAATTTGCTATCAGGGTGTCATAGTAGGCGGTGTGCTCAAAAGCTTCCTTGGCTAAGCTCAGACGGGTTTGTAAACCAAGCGAGCCCTCATTTTCAATCAGCTCCTGAATGATCTTTTTATATCTTTTAGGATTTGCCACCACAGCCACCCACCGGTAGTTTTTTGCCGCCGCCCTTAACATGGACGGTCCACCGATATCGATATTCTCGATCGCCTCCGCCTCTTTAACCTCCTTCTGGGTTATCACCTCACCGAAGGGATATAAATTTATCACCATCAGATCGATGTGCTTTATGTCCTGCTCAGTTAGCTCCTTTTCCTGCTCCTCATCCTCTCTTTTAGCCAGAATGCCCCCAAACACTTTGGGATGAAGGGTTTTTACCCTCCCTCCTAAAATCTCGGGAAAACCGGTGAAGGATGAGATCGAGATCGATTTTATACCTGCTTTCTTCAGCTCTGTCTGAGTACCCCCGGTGGAGATGATCTCCACACCCAGATCGGATAGCACCTTAGCCAAATCTATAAGATCAGTTTTGTCCCACACGCTTAAAAGTGCCCTCCGAATCTTTATTCGCCCAGATTCTTCTTTCGCCATAATCTTCTCCTTTTGAACTACTTGGTTTTATCCCTGCCTGGTCTTTTCTCCTTCCTTATTAAAGTTAGAAAAGCTAAAAGGTGATCTTTTCAATTGCTATTCAACCAATCTTTTATAAGCCTGTTTATATTTCTCCAGAGTTTTTAAAACTATCTTTTCCGGAAGTGGAGGTGCTGGGGGTTTTTTGTCCCAGTGGATCGACTCCAGATAGTCTCGCACATATTGCTTATCAAAACTTTCCTGTGGTCGACCTCTCTGGTAATTCCTTTTATCCCAGAATCTTGAGGAATCGGAGGAAAAAATCTCATCAATTAAAATCATCTTGCCATCAATTGTGCCGAACTCAAACTTGGTATCCGCGATGATCATATCCCTTCTTTCCGCATAATCAGCCGCCTTCTTGTAAATTTGAATGCTTTTGCTTCTCAGCTCCAACGCCTGTTTTTCGCCAACCATCCTTTTGACCTCCTCGAAAGTCAAGCTCTGGTCATGACCCTCCTCCGCCTTGGTGGTGGGAGTGAAGATAGGATAGGGCAACCTCTCAGATTCTATGAGATGAGAGGGAAGCTGGATGCCATAAAGCTCTACCGCATCCGATTTCCCCTCATGGGTCACCATATTTTTATATTCCTTCCAGAAAGAACCCGCTAAATAACCCCGCACCACACATTCGATGTCGATCCGTTTGGCTTTCCTGACCAGCATCGAGCGATCTTTTAAAATATCTCGATATTTCTTTAAATCTTCCGGATATCTATCCACATCTGCGGTTATCAGGTGACTCTCTGCCACATTTTTCACCAGATCAAACCAGAAAAGAGACATCCGGGTCAATATCTTTCCTTTCCCCGGTATTCCTGTAGGAAGCACCACATCAAATGCGGAAATTCTGTCGGTGGCCACAAGCAAAAGCCTATCGCCAAGGTCATATACGTCTCTTACCTTTCCCTTAGCAAAAAGTGGATATTCGCTTATTTGGGTTTCCATCAAAGCTTGTTCCATGTTACCTCCTGTAATTCCAATTATTACCTTCCTCTTAAGTCACAGGGTCTTTCATTCAGTTCAGAAAGTTAGGTTTGGGCAAGATGAATCTCTACTCCAAGGTCCCTATTTCATATGCACCATCATAGAGCGAGACTTCAGCCTCGCCTGCGTTTATTCCTTTATGAACGCCCGATTATCCTTTATTTCAATTTTACCCTCAGCGAAAAGTTGAATCACTTTAGAATATACCTCATGTTCATGAGGCAAAACCTTTTTCTGGAGGCTTTCTGGCGTGTCGTCGCTTGATACCGGCACACATTTCTGGTAAAGGATAGGACCATGATCATAGACCTCATCCACGATGTGCACGGTAACGCCGGTGACCTTCACCCCTGCTCCTATCACCGCCTCATGCACATGGAGGCCATACATCCCCTTTCCTCCAAAGGAAGGAAGAAGGGCGGGATGAATATTTATAATTTTATTTTTATACTCCCTTATCACCCGAGGGGAGAGCATCTTCATATAGCCTGCCAAAACCACCATATCTGTCTCCTTTTCCTTCAAGATGGAAAGAAGTTTCTGGTCAAAATCTTCCGGCGTGGCAAATTGTTTATGGCTTAAGTGAATGGCAGGAATATTATGTTTGCGGGCACGCTCCAAGGCGCCAGATTTGCTGTTGTTGCTTATTACCGCTCTGATCCGAGCAGAAAGTTTCCCGGCTTCTATGTTATCAATTATGGCTTGCAGATTTGTGCCGCCGCCAGAAGCTAAGACCACCAAATTTAATCTCTTCATCTCAAGAAATCTCCTTTATTACTGAAACCGCAGATAAGTCTTTTGAAACTCCCCTTGGAAGATTGAAACTCGTTTGTTCACTCAGATATAAGGAATTTTCGTTAACTATTTCTCATTCTAAGCATTCCTGCGTTTGGACAGCTTCATCCTCAAAATCTCATTAACAAGCTCAGGATTTGCTCTGCCCTGGGTTTTCTTCATCACCTGTCCCACAAAGAAATCGAAAAGCTTTTCCTTTCCTGTGAGATACCTTTTAACCTTTTCTGCACTCTCCTTTAAAACCTCCTCCACCATTTGAGTTAAATATCCCTCATCGGTGATCTGAGCCAATCCCTTTCCCCTGATGATCTCAGAAGCTGACCTCCCAGTGTGAGCCATTTGGTGAAAGATCTCTTTTGCCATCTTCCCGCTTATGGTCCCATCATCTATCTCTTTTAGCAAACCCGCAAGGTCTTTTGGGTCGATCTGTAATTCTTTGATTCCGACCTTTTCCTCCTTTAATTGCCGAAGCACCTCCCCCATCATCCAGTTGCTTACGCTTTTGGGCTGAGGATGATGTTTTATACATTCCTCATAATAATCTGCTAATTCTTTGGAGGATGTCAAGACCTCTGCATCATATTCTGGAATTTTATATTTTTGAACAAATCTTGCCTTTTTTTGGTCCGGAAGCTCTGGTAAAGACTTTTTGATTTTCTCTATCCAATTTTTGGTCACCCTCAGAGCGACCAAATCGGGGTCGGGGAAGTATCTATAATCGGGAGCCTCCTCCTTGGTTCTCATAACCGAGATGATCTGTTTTTTTTCATCCCAGAGCAAGGTCTCTTTTTCCACAACACCACCCTTTCTTAGGATTTCAATCTGTCGATTTATCTCAAAGGTTAATGCCTTCTCCACACCTCGAAAGGAATTTAAGTTTTTTATCTCAGTATTGGCTCCGATTTTTTCTGTTCCCTTTGGTCTTACCGAAACGTTGGCGTCACATCTGAGAGCTCCCTCCTCCATATTGCCACTGCAGATGCCCAAATACTGAACCAACTGTTTGAGCTTTGTTAGATAAAGATATGCCTCCTGCGTGGAGGTGATATGTGGCTGGCTCACGATTTCGATCAAAGGAACGCCACATCGATTTAAATCCACAGAGGTCTCTCCCTCCAACTCACTTTCCGGATGTATGGACTTCCCTGCGTCCTCCTCAAGGTGAATACGGCTGATCCCGACTCTCTTTTTCCTCGAACCTGCTCCAATTTCAATGAAACCTCCGCTGGCTATGGGCTTTTCATATTGCGAGATCTGGTAACCTCTGGGCAGATCCGGATAAAAATAATTTTTGCGTGCGAACACGCTTTCGAAATGGATGGTTGCGTTCACCGCTAAAGCCATCTTGATTGCATATTCAACCGCCCTCTTATTCAAAACCGGCAGGGCACCCGGCATCCCCAAACAGACCGGACAGGTTTGGGTGTTGGGGGGATATCCATATCGGGTGGAACATCCGCAGAATATCTTGGATTCGGTCAAAAGTTGAGCATGAACCTCTAAGCCGATTATGGTCTCGTATTCCATTTTTCTTTAACTCAGCTTAACCTCCTTTGAGGAGGAATTAAGAGAGATAATGGAAAGCGTTTAATATTCACCTAAAGCATGAATTGATTTTTCTCAAGTTTCTGTCCTTTGAAGAATCTTAAACCTCACTGTTGTCCCAATATCCGTGGCTCCGATCAAATTTATCTATTTTGCCACAAAGAGAAGTCATCGCTGAAGGGGAATTTTTGGAGGAACAGAGCCAGTTGGCGCAAATGAACCTGCCCCTGTCCTAAGCAGTGGATCGTAAACACGGGGTTTATCCCCGTCCGAACTTCTTACGCCGTTTTTCAAAAATTCCATACTCTCTTTACCCCATACTTTCAGGATAAAGCTTAAAATTAAACCCGGCTGGTGTTGACAGGTTCTGTTCCAACAAATAAGCCACCCTCAGTATTAAATCCTCGGACAATGGCTTTCCCATAATCTGAAGTCCGATGGGCAATCCCTCTGAATCTTTGCCGCAGGGAACGGAGATGGCAGGTATTCCCGCCAGGTTAGCCGAGATGGTATAAACATCGGAAAGATACATGGTCAACGGATCGTCGATCTTTTCACCAAGCTTGAATGCGGTTGTGGGAGAGGTGGGGGTGATTATCACGTCCACCTTATCAAAGGCTTTATTGAAATCATCTCTGATCAAGGTTCTCACCTTTTGAGCCTTGGCATAATAGGCTTGGTAGTATCCAGCAGACAAAACATAGGTGCCCAGAATAATTCTTCTTTTAACCTCAGCTCCAAACCCCTGGCTTCTGGTTCTGCAGTACATCTCCGCCAGTTCCAGATCTCCTTCAGCTCGAAAACCATACTTTATCCCATCATATCGGGCCAGGTTGGATGATGCCTCCGCGGTTGCCAGAACATAGTAAGTAGCGATGGCTTTATCTGTATGGGGCAACGAAACCTCCTCAACTTTCATTCCAAGTCCATTTAAGAGTTTTATCCCGTTCATCACCACCTTCTTCACCTCTTCATCCAGTCCCCCTCCAAAATACTCTGGAGCAACACCAATTCTTATATTCTCAATGTCCTCATCGAAGGACTCGACATAGTTAACTTCCTCTTCAGGCAGGGAGGTGGAATCTCTCCGGTCGTGCCCACAAATTACGCCCGAAAGCAGGGCACAGTCTTTGACGTCTTTAGTGATAGCTCCGATCTGATCTAAGGAGGAGGCAAAGGCAACCAGACCAAAGCGGGAAACTCGTCCATAGGTGGGCTTTAATCCAACCACCCCACAAAAGCTGGCCGGCTGTCTGATGGAGCCGCCGGTATCCGATCCTAAAGCCATAATTGCCATGTGGGAAGCCACCGCAGCAGCCGACCCTCCGCTTGAACCTCCCGAAATCCTTTCCAGATCATAAGGATTTCTCACCGGTCCAAAAAAGGAGGTCTCATTGGATGATCCCATTCCAAACTCATCCATGTTGGTCTTGCCCACGATTATGGCATCTGCCCTCTTAAGTTTTTGGATCGCTGTGGCATCATAAGGGGGAACGAAATTGGCTAACATCTTCGAACCACAGGTGGTTCGAATCCCTCTGGTGCAGATGTTGTCCTTCACCGCAACCGGCAAGCCAGCAAGAGCTCCCAGATTTTCGCCTTTGAGTCGTAAATCGTCTATTCTTTCGGCGGATCGTTTGGCTTGTTTTTCCTGCAAGGTTATGTATGCATTTATTCTTGGATTTTCCTTGTGGATCTGATCAAAAAGGGAGGTTAAAATCTCCCGGGAGGAGATTTGTCTTTTTTCCAGCATTTTTTTAAGCTGCCACCCTTTTAATTGATTGAGTTTGGGGTAGGACATAAAAATCTAAAAACCTCATGTTAAATTTTGCCCCCTTTGTCTTTTTTCCAATAAATCTAAAGCCAGGGCAGATATTTTTCTAACTCATAGTTGCTAACATGGATACGATACCTATCCCATTCTACTTTCTTGTTGGCAATCAGGGAATAAAAGACATGCTCGCCCAAGGTCTCCTTCGCCAGCTGACTTTTTTCCAGCTCCCTTATAGCCTCCTCCAAAGACCCGGGCAAACATTCGATGTTCATCTCTTTCCTCTCCTTCTCAGAGAGTTTGAAGATATCTTTCTCCACCGGTGGAGGAGGCTCCAGCTTTTGTTCTATTCCTTTCAATCCAGCGGCCAAAATCATGGCAAAAGCAAGATAGGGATTGCAGGCTGGATCCGGAGAGCGAAGCTCTATTCGGGTCGCCTTCTCCTTTCCGGGTTTATATTCCGGAATACGAACGAGCGCCGAGCGGTTCCGGGTTCCCCAGCAAATGTAAACAGGCGCTTCAAAACCGGGTACAAGACGTTTGTATGAATTAACCCACTGACTCAGAACCAAGCATATCTCCTTGATATAATGGAAAAGCCCTCCGATATAATATCTTGCCTCTGGGGATAGGTGGTATTTCTTTTCTTCCGCATCGAAGAATATATTTCTTTGGTTTTCAAAAAGAGATTGATGGGTATGCATTCCCGAACCGTTTTCTCCAAAAAGTGGCTTGGGCATGAATGTGGCATAATATCCTTCCCGCAGAGCCAGCTCCTTTATAGTGAGTCGATAAAACATCACGAAATCCGCCATGACTAAAGCTTCCTGATAGCGAAGGTCAATCTCATGCTGAGAGGGTGCCACCTCATGATGGGTGCACTCCACCGGAATGCCCATAGCCTCCAGAGCAGACGCG